>JBEITQ010000004.1:0-26968 GCA_040374835.1 Phycisphaeraceae bacterium
CCGCCGCCCGGGCCGGCGCCGTCGAGCGCGCTGCCGTCGCCGACGCTCGCCCCGAAGCCGTCGCCGTCGCCGGTGCCGGAGTTGCGCGAGCCGAGGCCGAGCCGCGCGTCGTCGACCGTCCCGCTCGCGCCGATCGCCATCACGGCGATCACCAGCGTCACCACGCCGAGCACCAGGCACGCGGCGATCGCCGCGAACGCCGCGTTGCGCTCGCGCTCGTCGCACGAGGCGCCGGGATGGTCGGGCAGGGCGAGCCAGCGGGGGAGGTTCATGGTTGCCGGGGGTCCTTCACGAAGCGGTAGTCCCCGCGGTGCTTGGCGGCGATCCGCTTCAGGATCTCCTCGGCCGCCCGCTCGTGGAACGCGATGGTGTTGATCGATACCTTCGCGGCCGGGTTGCCCGCCGCCAGGAGCGACTCGATCGCGGGCGGGTTGTCGAACATGCCGTCGGTCATCAGGAAAATGGCGTCCGGCTTCAGCTGCAGCGCGACCTTGAGCGCGTCGGCGGGATCGGTGCCGCCGTCGGGCGTGATCGTCTCGGCCCAGTCCACGGCGTCGCGCTTGTTCTTTGCGGTGGCCCGCATCATCCGGCCCGGCGGCATCAGCACGTAGCTGCCGCCGCCCGAGTAGGCGTTGTGCGAGCTGAAGAAGACCACGCTGAAGGTGACCCCCTCGGGAAGCCGCTCGATGCTGCGCTTCAGCTCGAGCAGCGTGTGCAGGAAGCGGTCGCCCATCATGCTTCCGGAACGGTCGATCACGTAGACGATGTGGCGGCCCTCGGTCCGCACGCCCATGAACTCTGCACCGCTGCCGCTGCCGCCGGCCGCGCCGGACGAACCGGAGCTCGGCGCTCCCGTGGGAAGCCCCGGCGGCGGCTGCACGACGGGCTTCGGCGGTTCGACGACGGGCTGCGGCGGAGGCGGCGGTGCGTCCGGCGGCGTGAAGCCGAACTTCGGCGGCTCGACCTCGGGCGTCGCGACCGCCGGCGCCGGCACCGCCTCGGGCGTGCCGACGTTCTCCGGTGCTCCGGGCGGCGGCGCGGCCTGTTCCGGTCCCTCGGCCATGCGACCGTCGCCGGACTGGCCGGAACCCGTGCCGCTTCCGCCGTCGCCGGAACCGGTGCCGTCGCCGGCGCCGATCCCCGAGCCCGTCCCCGTGCCGATGCCGGAGCCCGCGGTGCTTCCGCCGGCCTGCTCGCCCGCGACGGTGCCGATGCCGCCTCCGCCGCCTGCGAGGCCCATCCACATCGCCAGCAGCATGATGAGGAGCGCCAGCAGGAACGCGATGACGATCGCCGTGATCGCCCACGCACGCTCGCGCGGCTCGCAGACGTTCTCGTCCGCATGAACCTCCGCGTCGGCGGGAATCGGCGGGAACGGGTCCACGATCCCGAGCGTACGGCAGCCATGGCGTGCGGCGAAGCCGTCCGCGGACGCCCGGCGGGTAGCCTTCCCCGTGCGCGCGGCGCGGCGACCGCGGAACGCACCGAAGGAACCCCCGGCGTGTCCAGGAAGCTCAAGTCCAGCGCCCTCTGCCCCCACTGCTGGCACCGCTTCCGGCCGGACGAGACGCTCTGGATCGCCTCGCACCCGGACCTCCTCGGCGACCGGCTGCTGACCCCCGAGGATCCCGTCCGCTTCCTGCCGTCGCGCTTCACCCCCGAGCGCGAGGCGATCGACCCGGGCGGCGCGCGCACGCGGCGGCTGGCGTGCCCCAACTGCCACCTGGAGATCCTGCGCCTGGTGCTCGAGCGGCCGATGACGATCATGTCGATCGCCGGCAGCCCCTCGAGCGGCAAGAGCTACTTCCTGGCGAGCGCCATGTGGAAGCTGCGCGAAGACCTCGCGCGCACCTTCTCGGTGGCCTTCACCGACACCGATCCGGCGATGAACCGCGCGCTCACCGACAACGAGGCGCGGCTCTTCCTCTCGGAGGACCGCACGGCGTCGGTGCACATCGACAAGACCGAGCTCGAGGGGTCGCAGTACAACTCGGTGCAGTTCGACCCCGGGACGGCGACGCTGCTGGCGCGCCCGTTCATCTTCACGGTGCGTCCGTCGCGCGACCACGTGAACGGACACGCCCCCGACCGCCTGACGCAGCTCTTCACGCTCTATGACAACGCGGGCGAGCACTTCTTCCCCGGCGCCGACACCGCGCGCGCGCCGGGGACGCAGCACCTCGCGCGCGCGCAGGTGCTGATGTTCGTGTTCGACCCGACGCAGGACGTGCGCTTTCGCCAGCGGCTGTCCGGCGTGAGCGCCGACCCGCAGCTCGCCCCCGGCGCGAAGGTCACGCGCCAGGACCAGCTGATCGTCGAGATGGCCAAGCGCGTGCGCATGCATGCCGGGCTCTCGGCCGGCGAGCGCATCGCCAAGCCGCTCTTCGTCGTCCTCTCCAAGAGCGACATCTGGGGCGGGCTGCTGCGCGAGGAGTCGGGCGAGCCGGTCGACATCGTGACGCCGCCCTTCGAGCGCGAGCGCGCGGGCCTGGGCAAGATGAGCATCCGGCGCGTGGACGCGGTGAGCGACCGCGTGCGCGCGCTCCTCAAGGACCTTGCGCCCGAGGTGGTGGCGGCCGCCGAGGACGCCTTCGAGCGCGTCATCTTCGTGCCGGTGAGCGCCATCGGCACGTCGCCGGCGCTTGACCCCGCGTCCGGGCTGCTGAAGGTGCCCGTGTCGCGCATCGCGCCGCGCTGGGTGACCGTTCCCTTCCTCTACACGCTCGCGCGGTGGTCGAGCCACCTGGTGGCCAACGACCGCGGCGAGCAGGGCGAGTCGGCGATGGCCAGCGCCGACCTCGACGCCGGCTGACCTCGCATGGCGCTCGAACTCGTCTACACCTCCGCGGAACGAGGCCTGCGCGCCGGGACGAGCGGGTTCTGCACCGTGGCGATGACGCGCGGCCTGCCGCCGGCGCTGGTGCCTCGCCTCGAGGCGCTCGGCGGCTACCGGCCCGGGCCCTCCGGCAACGGGCCCAGGGCGCACTGCTTCTGGCGCGTGGAGACCGCCGGTTCGGTGGCGCACGTGCTGGCCGTGGTCGGCCCCGCGCCGCCCGACCACACGCAGCGCACCAACAAGATCGCGGCGTACCTGGTGCTCGGGCAGGACGAGCTGGTGCCTGCGGGACCGGCGTGGCTCCTGTCGCAGCGCGGCGTGCTGCGCGAGGGATGGTCCGGGGCGCCCGCATGGATCGAGGCGCCGGTGCGCGTGCCGGCATCGGGCCCGTCCGGCCCGCGCCGCTGCACGGCCTGGGAGTCGGCGGCGGGCGACGCGGGCTGGGCCGGCGTCGTCGCAAGCGCGTTCCTGCGCGACCAGTCGAAGCCGATCCACGTGGTGTGGCAGGACGGCATTGAGCCGCTGGCCTTGGTTGGCGAGGTGCTGTCCCTCATGCCGGACTGGGCGCGCTGGCGCGCCACGTTCTCGACCTATTTCCTTCAGCCGGTGGCCGGAACCCCGTGCGCGCTGCGGTTCTGCCTGGCCGGCACGCCGGCCGCCGAGGCTGCCCACCAGTCGAAGGGGCTCGTCGTCGACCTGACGCGGCCCCTCGGCGCGGCGGCCGACAGCCGGTTCTCGCGCATGGCGCGCAGCGGGATCGACGAGGAAGCGGTGGCGCGCGACGCCGAGCGCGCGCGGCGCGCGGCCGAGCGCAAGGCGTCGGCACGCGCGGGGGCGTCCGCCGCCCGGGCGGCCGAGGAGATCGGACTCGAGCCGGCGGAAGAGCTGCCGCAGGAGCAGGCGGCGCGCACGGTGCGTGCCCGGGTGGACGAGGAAGCGATCGACGAGGACGTGGATGACCGCCCGCGCGTCGATGCGATGCGACTGCGGATCACGATCACGGCGATCACGGGAGTGCTGCTGATCCTGGTGCTGGGCGCCGTGATCTACGCCGTGACCGCGTACCGCGGCATGATCGGGTCCTCGATCTCGGAAGTGACCGGCGGCCCGAAGCTGCCGCCGATCGAGATGCCGGCGGAGCCGGCGTCGACCGATCCGCCGTCGAGTGCGGCACCGGCCGTCGAGCCGAGCGCGCCGCCCGCGCCGCCCGAGCCGTCGCCCGCCGCGCCCGAGCCTTCGACCGAGCAACCGCCTGCCGCTCCCGAGGTCGCCGCGCCGGACCAGCCGGCTCCGGAGCCGACGCCCGCTGAGCCGTCGGTGCCCTCGGCGATCCCGATCGAGCCGGCAGTCGCCACGGCCCCGCAGCGGCCGCTTCCGGCGGGCCTGGTCGGTGCACGCTGGACGCTGCGTCGCGACACGACGCCCGTCGGCGCGAAGGCCATGCTGCGATGGTCCGCCGAGATCAACCCGCGCAACGCAGCGCGCGCGACGTTCCGGCTGCCTGAGGCGCTCGCCGCGCGAGGCATTGAGGCCGATGGACCGGTGCTCACCGTCGCGGGTTCCGAGTTCCGCGCGCGCGCGTCCTTGGACGGCCAGAAACTGGTGGTCATCGCGGAATCGCGTGGAACCATGCCCGCGTCGCTCGCCGACGCGCTCGCGCAGGAATCCGGCGTGGACTCCAACGATGCCTGGTCGGCCTTGATGGCCGTCGTCACGGTCGAGGTCCTGGATGCCTCCGGCGTCCTGCTCGGCCAGGCACAGTGCCGCATCGAGCCGCGGCGCACCGAGTTGGCGGCCGGCGCCGCCGCCGCGGAGGTGCCTGCCGCCCCCATGCTCGCCTTTGTGGCGCAGGTCGTCGCCGATCCCGGCGCGCCCTCGCAGCGCCGGGTCATCACCCAGTGCTTCATCGATCCCGGCGCCTCGTGCACCCTCAGCCCGACCGCGCTCCTGCAGGTGCATGTCGACCGCAGCGCCAGGCCGGAGGCCCTGTCGATGCGCGCGACGATCCTCGACGCATCCGAGGTAGGCACGCGGACCACGCGCATCACCGAGGAGAACGGGTCGATCGACGCGTTGCTGAGGCAGGTCGCACTGCTTCGCCAGCCGATGACGGGCGTCGCCCCCGACTCCGACCAGGTGACGGCGCTCGATGCTGCGTGGGCGGCGCTGAGTTCCGACGAACGCGCACGCATCGCGCCGGATGCCCCCGATCGCGCGCCCCGCACGGCGGCAGCCATGAAGGCCGTGCATGACGTGCTCGATCCACGCCTTCGCGCGCGCAAGGACGTGCTGCTGAGGGAGCTGGCCGAGCTTCGGCCCCGGGACTGGAAGCTTCCGGACATGTTCCTCCGCGTCTCGACGCCCGAGGGCGCGATCATCGCCGAGCGCCGCCTGTCGCTGGGGCCGAAGAGATGATCTCGGCGATTGCATGCTTCCTGGCGATGGCGCCCGTCTTGCAGTCGCCGGCGGCGCCGTCGCCCCCGGCTGCCCCGCCCGCCGCCGAGGCCGCCTCGTCCCCCTGCGACCGCGCGCTCGACCCCTCGGTCTTCGCGCGCGAGATCGACGGCATGCGCGACGTCCGCCCGGCGCGGCGTGACCTTGCGCGCCTGCAGTCGCCGGTCGCGTCGGTTGAGCTGGACCTCGGCTCGGGTGCCGACTCGCTCGAGGTGCGCCGCGGCAACCGCACGGTCGAGCTGCTTGGCCGCGACTCGAAGGGCGGCTCCGCCGTGATCGGCGCGCTGGAGTGGGAGGGTGCCGTGCTCTCGTGGCGCTGGCACCGCGTCAGCGCGGGGCTGTTCGCCGATGCCCTCCGCGACGCCGACGCGCTGCTGCGGACGGCGTGGATCACGGCGCGGCTGTCTGACGGCTCGGCATGCGCGTTCCGCAGCCCGCCGGCCGAGCTGTCGGTCACGGTGAAGCTCGCGGCCACGCAGCGGGTGCGCATCCCCGCCTCGCCCGGGACGCGGCTCGAGCCCGCGCTCGTCGAGGGCAACGAATGGCAGCTTGGCGACCCGTCCCAGGTCGGCGCACGCTGGCTGGCGTCGCCCGAGGCAGGACTGTGGCTGACCTACGATGCCAAGACGGCGCACCTGAAGGTCGAGTGGCCCGACCCGGTCGCCCAGCAGGTGCAGGCCATGCGCGCCAAGATCGCCGAGCTGCGCAAGGAGGCCGCGAGGCGCTCGGACACCGACCGGCGCTTCATCGAGGCGGAGATCGCGGCGAACGAGCGCGAGATCAAGTCGGCCGAGGCCACCGCGCGCCCCGGCCCGTTCGAGAAGCCCGCGGTGATCGAGCTGCGCGACCCGAAGGGACGCGCCTACGCGCGGGTGACGATCCAGTCGAGGTGACCAGACGATGGCAGTGAAGCAGGAACTCTTCGAGTCGGTGCGCGCCGTGGTGTCCGGGCGCCTGCGGGACGAATCGCAGGTGCGCGAACTGGCCATGCGCGTCGCCGAGGAGTCCACCGCGCTGCGCCGACGCGTCGAGCGCGCGGTGGAGTACGCGCGCAAGGGCCTCCGGCTCGAGGCGTGCGCGGAAGCCGAGGCCGAGCCGAACGTCTCCGAGATGGCCGCCGCCTTCGAGACCGACGAGATGCGCCAGTGGCGGTCGCTCTGCGCCAAGAACCGCCTGCCGGTGCCCGAGCAGGTGTCGCCCGAGTCGATCGGCGAGATCGAGGAGGCGATCGCCTTCACCGCACCGCTGCGAAGCCGCCTGGCGCTGATGCGCCGGCTGGTGCTCTCCGATGCTCCGGCGTGGCACCGGCTGGAGACGCTGCGCGAGCTGGTCTCGCGCGATCCCGACAACCCCGCCTGGCAGGAGGACCGTGCCGCGCTCGAGCCGGTGGCCGCCGACGAGCTCGGCGACCGGTTCGAGGAGGACCTCGGCAAGGGCCGCCTGGAGGATGCCGAGCAGTGCGTGCAGCGGCTCGAGGACGGGCAGTGGCACTGGTCCGGCGCCGCGAAGGTGGCGGTCGGGCTGCGGCGGCGGCTCGACGCGGCGCTCGTCGAGCGTGCCGTCGAGGAGGCCGCGCAGTGCCTGCAGCGACTGGAGGCCGAGCGCGCCGCCGAGAACGAGCTTGGGGCGCGCACGGAACTCGACGGGATCCGTGCGCTCGAGCATCGCCTTGCCGCGCACGGCGGCGAGATGCCGGCCGAGCTTGCCGAGCGCGTGGAGTCGGTGTCGCTCTGGCTCTCGGATCGGGCGAGCGACGCGTCGGCGCGCCGCGAGAACCGCGAGCGCGTGGCCGACCTCGACCGCGTGGCCAACGACGAGGCTGCCACGCTCGAGCAGCTGCGCGGTGCGCTTCGCGCGGCGGAGCAGACCGTCGAGGGCGTGCCCGAGGACGTCCGCGCCGTGGTCGAGCGGCGCGTCGACGCAATGGAGCGTTCCCGGCGCGTGCGACGCGTCGCGCTGGTGGCGGCGATCGTGGCCGTCGTGGCCGCGGGCGCGGTCGTCGCGGCGATGGCCGTGTCGGCCAACCTGCGCAGCCAGGAAGTGGAGTCGTTTGCCGCGCTCGTGCGCTCGAACGTCGAGGCCGGCCGCCTGCAGGAGGCCGACCGCCTGCTGGCCGAGGCGGACCTTCGCCCGGAGATCGCCGCCGACGAGCGCGTAGCCGCCGAGCGTGCGCGCCTGGCCGATGTCCGCGCGAAGATCGCCGAGAAGGCGCAGCGCTTCTCGAGCCTGCTGGCCGAGGCCGGTGACCCGGAATCGCCCGCGGCGCGCCCGGACCGTGTCGAGGAGGCCAAGCAGTTCGTCGCGACCGAGGCCGAGCAGGCGTCGGTGGCCGACTGGATCCGCCGGCATGGGCGTGCGGTCGAGGCGCGACGCGCGGAACGCGTGCGTGCCGGGCTCGAGCAGGTGCGCGAGATCCGCGAGCAGGTCGCGGCCGCCGAGCCGAGCGCCGACCCGTCCTGGGACGGCCGCCTGTCGCAGTGGGAGAGCGCGCTGGCCGACGTGCAGCGGGCGAACGCCGACCAGCCCGAGGTGGTCGACGGCATCGGCAACGCCCGCACGCTCGTCGCGTCGCAGCGGCAGAAGGTGCAGGCCGCGCGCGTCGAGCAGGAGCGATCGGGCAAGCTCGCGACGCTCGGGGCCGCGGCCGCGAGCCCCGCGTCGCTCGTGGCCGTGATCGAGGCGTACGCCGCGGCGCATCCCGGGACGCCGGAGGCGCGCGAGCTCGAGCGCGCCAAGGCCGGTCGCTTCGCGTGGGAGGCGCTCGTGGCCTGGGGCTCGATCAAGCCTGCCCCGTCGGCGGCCCTGGCCGGACGCCCGCAGGGCGAGCGCGACGCCGTGGCCGCGGCGCTGAAGTCCTACCTCGACGCCCACCCGCAGACCCCGTTCCGCGCGGAGTGCGCGGCGGCGCAGGCGCTGCTGCTGCCTGCTCCCCAGTGGCGCGCCTGGATGGAGGAGAAGCTGGCTTCGCTCGAGCCGCTCGGCTACTGGATGATCGAGCTCAAGGACGGCACGCGCCGCTACTGCCGCAAGAACCCGAAGCTCGATCCGTGGCAGCAGCGGCCCGGCACCGCCACCAAGAGCCTGATGGTGCTCCAGGGCAAGTCCGGCAAGGAGTCGTTCGAGGAGTTCCAGCAGTCGCTGGTGAAGTCCGAGGGCGAGTCGCCGCAGATGACCCTCGCCAAGCAGCTGCGCGAGGCGCTCGCCGACGACGAACGGTCCGTCAACGACCTCGATGCCGCCTTCGATGTCCTGGCCGCCATCCGGGCGGCGGACGGCCTCGACGGCGCGCTGGCGGCATCGCTGGCGCGCGGGCTGGTCGAGTCGCTGGTGCCGCAGGCGCCTGCACCGCTTCGGGCACAGCTCGAGGCGGCCGCGAAGCGCCTGGCGCGCGAGAAGCCCGACGACATCGACTGGATCAACCCGCGCGACACCGACGCACGCGAGCGGAGCAAGGCCGCGCTGGCGGCGATGCGCGAGGTCGTGCAGCCCGATCGATGGCGCAAGTCGTACGAGTCCTCGCTGGCCACGTCGTGCGCGCCGTTCGCACGGCGCTACGTGCCGGTCGGCGCGATTGCGAAGCCCGGCGGCGAGCCGCGGTTCCTGCCCGTCGCCGACGGCCCGCCGCCCGCGGGCACCGAGCTCGTCGCCGTCGAGCCGGGCGTGGGCGAGGCGCCCGCCCGGATCGTTCCGGTCGGCACCGTGCGTGCGGGCGGCGCGGACTTCCTGCCCGCGGCCGGGTCGTTCCCGGCCGGCACCATGCTGTTCGTCGTGCGCGGAGGTGCGCCGTGAGCCAGGGCCCGTGGTTCGTGCGCTTCGCCGGCCGCCGGAGCGGGCCGTACGACGCCGAGCGGCTGAGGACGCTCGCGCGCCGCGGCGCCCTCACGCGCATGCACGCGCTGAGCGTCGACGGCCGCGCGTGGGCGCCGGCGACGTCGGTGCGCGCCGTGTTCAACGAGGATGGGTCCGTCGTCGCCTCCGGCACCGCCTCCCTCGAGGTGGAAGCCGACGCGGCGCCCGACGACTTCGCGGGCATCCCCGATTCCGGCGTGATCGAGTTGCCTCCCTCCGTCCCGGTGCGTGCCCGCCTCGGCAGCGCGCGCGTGCGGCCGGTGGTGCTCTGCGCCATGCTGCTTGCGACCGTGATGCTCGCGCTGCCGACCTCGCGTGACGAGGCCGGTGCCGTCGCGTGGTGGTGGCACCAGGGCCCGATCTCGGTCTCGGTGCGCGGGCTGGCGGCGCTGGCGGTGCTGGCCGGCTGGGTGGTGGCGTTCCTGCGCCCCGAACCGGCGCGCGCCGCGTCGGTGGCCGGCGTGGCGGCCGTGCTGTCCGCGGCCAGCGCGGCATCGCTTGCGCCGTGGGCACCGTGGGCGTCGCTGATCGCGCCGCTCGTGCCGATCGCGGCCATCCTGGTGGCGTTCGACGCGGCCGGGGCGGCATCGGTGCGTCTGATGGGGAAGTTCGCCGCGACGGCCGCCGGGCTGCTCGGCCTCGGTGCCATCGTCCTGGGCGTGCTGCAGCCCTCGACCTGGAGCATCGTGTCCATCGCGCTCGGTGCGGTGGGCATGGGTGCCCTCGTCTTCGCCGGCGTGCAGGCGGCGCGGGCCGCGGCACCCTCGACCGATCGCGTCTTCTGGGGCGGCGTGATCGCGGCCACTGGGTCGATGGGTGCACTCTTTGCCGCCGCGTTCGGCGGTCTGGCCGGCGATGCGCCGATGCAGGGCGCGGAGGCCGCGGCCGCGGCGTGCCTGGTGCTCGCGTTCGCGACGCTGTCGTGGGCGGCGGTGCACGAGACCGTCGAGACGGTGCACACCCTCCCGCGCGCGGAAGCGGCCGAAGCCGATGCACGCGCCGCGACGGCGCTTCCGCCGGCGCCCGCGCCGGCCGCATGGGACGGCCCGGACGTTCCGCCGCCCGAGGCGTGATAGGCTCGAACTTCCCGAAGAGGAGCTTCTCATGCCGCAACGCACCGAACCCGCCGAGACCGCACCGCCGGCCGCCGCGCGCGCCGCGGCGACCCGCCTCGACGCGCGCCACGGGGACGTCGAGTGCCTCGTGGGCCTGCCGTCCGGCCGCTACACGGTGGCCAGCGCACCGCTCTGGCTGGGCGTGTCCGCCGCGCTCACGGCGCTGGTCGCGGTCGTCCTGGTCCTTGCCTTCCCCGCCAGCGAGTTCCTGGCGATGATGAACCGCTGCTGGACCAACTGGGCCGTGCTGCTCTTCACCTTCTGGTGCCTGGGCATCCTGTACGCGAAGTGGGTGAAGACCTCGGTGCAGATGCGTGCGCTCCGTGCGGTGGAGATCGTCCCGCGCCGCGGCGACTTCGTGCTCAGCCCCGGCACCTCCGGCGACGTGCTTCGCCGCATCCGCGCGGTGGCCGACCGGCCGAAGGAGTTCATGCTCTTCCGCCGCATCGACCTGGCGCTCTCGAACCTCGGGAACATCGGCGAGGTGCGCGACGTCGGCGCGGTGTTCGAGAGCCAGGCCGATTCCGACGCGTCGGCGGTCGACTCGAGCTACACGGTGATCCGCTCGCTGATCTGGACGATCCCGATCCTCGGGTTCATCGGCACCGTCGTGGGCCTGTCGCAGGCGATCGGCTCCTTCACCGACGTCCTCAACCAGACCGGAAGCGACGCCGCCGGCATCAAGAGCAAGCTCGGGCCGGTCGTCGGCGGCCTGGCGACCGCCTTCGAGACCACGCTCGTCGCGCTGCTCGCCGCCGTGACGATCCAGCTCCTGTCGACCTGGGTGTACAAGCGCGAGGAGGCGCTGCTCGACGGCATCTCCGACTTCACCACCGAGCACGTGCTGTCGCGGCTGAAGCTCACCGACTGGCAGTAGGCCATGGGACGACGCCGCAAGCGAGAGGATGCGCCGCTCAGCCTCTTCTCGTTCCAGGACATCATGGCCTGCCTCACCGGGATCCTGATCCTGGTGTCGCTGCTGCTGGCGATCGACGGGCTCTCGGACACGATGCAGGCCACGCCGGGGAAGGGCACGCCCGCCGAGCCGCAGGATGCCGCGCGCACCGCGGAGGAGCTCCGCGAGGAGATCGCCGTCCTCACGCGCACGCTCGACGAGCGCAAGGGCGGCATCGACGTGTCCAAGGGCGAGGTCGAGCTCCTCGAGGACCGCGAGCGGCGCATGGCGCTGGAGGCCGAGCGCACGCGCGCGGTGATCGCCGAGCGCGACGCCGAGCTGGCGCGCCTGGTGCGCGAGCTGGAGTCGGCGTCGCAGAGCTCGTCCGCGCTGCGCGAGCAGCTCTCGGCCGCGAAGGCGAAGGCCGACGAGCAGGCGCTGCGCGAGCGCGTGCGCTTCCGCCCGGGTGCCCAGTACTCGAAGTCGCCGGTGTTCGTCGAGACCACGCCGAAGGGGCTCGTGGTCGGCGAGCTCGACGCGTCGCTCGTGCCGCGCCTCGTCGCGCGGCTCGACGATCCCGGGGCGGAGAACCGGCTCGTCGGCGCGCTCGGCGGCCGGCGGCCCGACACGTCGTACCTCGTGTTCGTGGTGCGCCAGGACTCGATCCCGCGTTTCGAGGCGCTGCGCGACGCGATGATCCGCAAGGGCTTCGAGGTCGGCTGGCAGCTCTGGGACGGTGGCGAGGGCGGGTTCCTCGACGGTGCCGCCGCCGCGGCGGGAGCCGCGCCGTGAGCCGCTCCGCCGGACGCCGCCGCCGGACGCGGCGACGACGCGCCTCCGCGCTCGCGGGCGATCCGCTCGACCTCTTCCTCGACGCGATCACCAATGCGCTCGGGGTGATCATGTTCATCCTGCTGATGGTCGTGCTCTTCGGCCGCGCCGGCGAGGAGAAGTCGCCGGAGCCGCGGCCGGACCTGCGCGAGGTGCAGCAGCTCGAGGAGAAGCGGCAGGAACTCCAGGCGAAGATCCAGGCGCTGCCGCCGGCGGGGGACCCGGAACTGGCCGCGCGCTGGAAGGCGGCCCTCGAGCGCGTGCAGACGCTCGAGCGCGAGGAGAGCGAGCTGGCCGTGCGTGCGCGCACCGCCGACGAGAAGCTGCGCGATGCGGCCGCGCGGATCGCCGAGGAGCGCAAGACCACCGAACGCCTCGCCGCGGAGGTGGAGAAGGCGAAGTCCGCCGTGCGCAGCAGCGCCAGCAGCTTCATCCGCGTCAGCCGCTTCCAGCAGGACAAGCGCAAGGCCGTGATCCTGACCCTGTCGGGCGGCAAGCTCTCGCGGTTCCGCGCCACCGCCGACACCAAGGAGATCTCCCCGCCCCCGGGCGGTTCGGCGATCGGGGACCTCGAGGGCGCGCGCGCCGCCGTGAAGCAGGCGCTCGATGCCTATCCGCCGTCGACCCACCGCGTCGAGCTCATCGTGTGGGAGGGAAGCTTTCCGCAGGCGAAGCTCGTCGAGCAGGTGCTCCTCGAGCTCGGCTACGACTCGAACCCGCTCCCGGTGCGTGCCGGTGCCGCGGTGCCTGCGGGCACCGGGGGCGTGCAGTAGCGTGATTCCGATGCGCGCGCGAAGGATGCGTTCGGCGGTTCACACGGCGGTGGCTGCGCTCGCATGCGCGGCGGCGTTGGTCGCCGCGGGCTGCGGCAAGCCGGTCATGATGCACGCGGTGTCCGAGGCGGACCGCGCGCCGATCTCCGACGTCCGGGTCTACCGCCACGTCTTCGGCTTCCTGCGGCTCTTCCCGGGGCGCAAGTTCGTGGTCACCGACGGCGCGGGCGACGCCGAGGTGATGGTGGGCCCGGCCAACACCAACCTCACCATCCTTCGCTCGGGCTTCGAGCCGGTGCTGGTGGGCGTCTTCGAGCGCGCACGGCCCGCGCTCGCCACCGGCCCCGGCGGCTACGACCACGTGCTGCTCTACGACGAGATCCGCCCCAAGCCCGACAACGGCTTCGAGCTCGTCATGCGCCCGGTGCGGCGCGTGCCCATGACGCTCGAGGTGTTCGATGCCGCGACGAAGGCCCCCATCGAGGGTGCCGACGTCTTCGGCTCCACCTTCCTCTACCTGCCGCAGCCGGGCGTCGAGCAGGACTGGGGCTTCCCGCCGCTGCAGCGGATCGCCACGGACGCGGCCGGCCGCGCCGCGCTCGACCAGGTGTCCGGTTTCCGCAACCGCGTCACCGTGCGCAAGCAGGGATTCCAGGACGCCGTCATCGCCTTCGAGGGCCGCGACATCGCCGGCCCGCGCGAGGTGGACGTCCAGCTCCGCGCGCTGCAGGTGAAGCAGGTGGACTTCGTGGTCGTCGACGCGAAGGACGGCCGGCCGATCCCCGCGGCGGAGGTGCGCCTCGGCGAGTGGCGCGACGGCCTGCCGCCGAACCCCAACGGCTGGATGAAGGTCACCGACGCGAAGGGCCGCACGGGCCCGATGCCGGTGCCGGACATCGAGCCGTTCCTCCTGAGCGTCAAGGCGCAGAACCACAAGGAGTGGCGCGGCGCGCCGGTGTGGCGCTCGCTCGTCGACGGGCAGGTCAAGAAGCTGCAGATGCAGCGGAAGTAGGGCGCGCGAGCAGCTCAGCGCGCGAGCAGCCGCTCCGCGATCTGCACGCCCGTGAGCGCGGCGCCCTTCCGGATCTGGTCGCCCGCGACGAACATCGAGAGCCCCATGCCCTTGGGCTGGCTTTCGTCGGCACGGATCCGGCCCACCAGCACCTCGTCGCGGCCGGCGGCCTCGAGCGGCTCGGGGAAGCGGTTTCCCGCGCGGTCGTCGACGATGCGGATGCCCGGGGCCGCGGCCAGCACCTCTCGCGCCCTCGACTCGGAGATCGGCGTGCGGAACGTCAGGTTGATCGACTCGCTGTGGGCGCGCAGCACCGGCACGCGCACGCACGTGGCGCTCACGGCCACCGAGGGATCGCGCCAGATGCGCCGGGTCTCCAGGACCAGCTTGCGCTCCTCCTCGTTCTGCCCGTCCGCGCCGACGGGGCTGTCGTGGCTGAAGAGGTTGAAGAGGTACTGGCGCCCGAAGATCCGCGTGTCGAGCGGCCGGCCCGCCGACCAGTCGTGGGCCTGGCGCTCGAGCTCGGCCATCGCCGCGGCGCCGGCGCCGCTCGCGGCCTGGTAGGTGGAGACCACCATGCGTGCCACGCCCGCCGCGCGGTGGAGCGGGGTCACCGCCATCAGGGCGATGATGGTCGAGCAGTTCGGCACCGCGACGATCGACGGGGCGCGCAGCGCGTCGAGTTCCTCGCCGTTCGCCTCCGGGATCACCAGCGGGCAGGCCGGGTCCATGCGGAACGCGCTCGACTTGTCGACGACCCACGCGCCCGCGGCCACGGCCTGCGGCGCCCATTCGCGGCTCACCGCGCCGGAGGCGGCGAAGAAGGCGAGGTCCACGCCCGCGAAGCAGCCGGGGGCGAGCGGCTCGACGGCGATGTCCCGGCCGAGCGCCTGCAGGGTGCTGCCGGCGCTGCGGGCGCTCGCGAAGATGCGGAGGCTGCGTGCCGGGAACGCGCGCGACGCGAGCAGCGAAAGCAGTTCCTGCCCGACCGCTCCCGTGCCGCCGACCACGGCGACCGCCGGCTCGCGCGGCAGGCGGGTCACTTGCGGCGCCGGGGCTCGGGGCTCACCAGGTAGAAGCGGGCCACGCGGGCGTCGAAGCTCGACTGGTCGGGCCGCTCGAAGGTGAACGCGCCCTCCATCGTGCCCCAGTGCGTGGGCAGCGGGGCGAAGCTCTGGTACTCGAACCGCTCGCCCGGGTTGAGCGACGGCTGCTGCCCGATCACGCCCTCGCCGTCCACCATGTGCGCGTCGCCGTCGCCGTCGACGATCTCCCAGTGGCGGCGGCGCAGGGTCACCGGCTCGCTGCCCTCGTTGATGATCGTGACGCGGTAGGCGAACGTGAAGCGCGCGTGCGAGATGTCGCTCGTCTCGGCGATGAAGGACGGCGAGACCCGAACGCGGATGCCGTTGGTGACGGCGTCGGAACCATGGTCGGACGTGGTGGGCATGCCTCGCCCGAGTATAGGAACGCAGGCCGTCAGGCAGAAAGCAGGGTGCGCAGCGCGGCCCCCGGGTCGGGTTCCCTGATCAGGCGCTCGCCGACGACGGCGATGCGGATGCCGTGGTCGCGCAGGCGGCGCATGTCCTCGGGCGACCCGATCCCGCCCGCCGCCGCCATCACGCGGCGCGTCGGCGCCTCCACCATGTCGGCGATGCGCAGCGCATGGCCGAGGTCGACGCGCATCGAGCCGAGGTCGCGGTTGTTGATCCCGAGCATCCCGTACCCCGCGTGCGGGAATCCCACGTGGTTGATCACCCGCCACAGGTGGTCGAGGCCGTGCACCTCCAGGATCGTGGTCATCTGCAGCTCGGTGGCCAGGATCTGGAAGTCGATGATCTCGCGCTCGTGCAGGCACTCGGCGATGAGGAGGATGGCGTCCGCGCCCGCGGCGCGCGCCTCCCACACCTGGTAGTCGTCGACGATGAAGTCGTTGCGCAGCACGGGAAGCGGCACCGCGTCGCGGATGGCGTGGATGTGCGCGAGGTCCCCGCCGAGGAACTCGCGGTCGGTGGCGCAGCTGATCGCGGCCGCGCCGGACTCGGAGTACCTTCGGGCCATGTCCACGGGGTCGAATTCCTCGCGGATGACGCCCGCCGACGGGCTCTTCCGCTTCACCTCGGCGATGACCCGCATCGCGCCGGGGTGGCGGTCGTCGACCACGCTGCGGAAGAAGTTGCGCGGGCGGCCGAGCTCGGAGATGCGCTCCTTGAGCTCTTCGAGCGGCACGCGCCGGCGCGACTCGGCCACCTCCCGGCGCTTGTGCTCGATGATGTGCCGCAGGACGGGAACCATCGTCGCGCTGCTCGCGGCCGGCGCCGCGGCGGCCGACGCGGCCGCGCAGGGTGCCGGCGACGCCGGGGCGGCGGAGTCTACGCCCGCGGCCGCGGAGATCTCGGGGTGGTGGCTTGCCGTCTGGTGCGCGCTCGCGGTCGCGGCGATCGTCGCGATGCGTCGCGTCGCGTGGTTCCGCCAGCTGCCGCGCATCGGGCCGGCGTGGCCGCTCCGCGCGGAGGCAAGCGTGCTCGGGTTCGGTGCCGCATTCATGGGGGCGGCGCTCGGCGCGGTGCTCCTGGTGCGCGCGGCGCCGGAGTCGGCCGGCGACCTGGCGCGCGCCACGCTGCAGGCGACGGGCGGCCATGCGGCGCAGCTGGCGGTGGTGGCGGTGCTGTTCTCCCTTTCGTCCGCCCGCCCCCGGCGCGGGCTGACGGCGGTCGGCCACGGCGGCGTGCACGCGCAGCCGCGCGGGCAGCTCGAGTCCGCCGCCCTCGGCGCGTGCTTCGCGGCGCTGCTCTGGCCCATGGCACAGGCGGTCGGCGGCATCGCGACCGCGGTCCAGGCGCTGGCAGGCGAGCGCATCCCGGAGCTTGGGCACCGGACCCTCGAGGCGCTTGCCGCGGCGGGTCCGTCGGACCCGTGGTGGTGGGCGTCGGTCGGGTGCGCCGCGGTGCTGACGCCGCTCGCCGAGGAGTGGATGTACCGCGGGCTGCTGCAGCAGGGGCTGAAGGGCGCGGGCCTCGGCCGTGGGGCGGCGATCGCGGTGACCTCGGTCCTCTTCGCGCTCGTCCACTGGGGGTCGCTCGCCGAGGGATCGCGCGCCGCGGGGCTGGCCACGCTGGTGCTGCTCTCGGTCGGCTGGGGGATGCTCTACGAGCGGTCGGGACGCATCGTCGCGCCGGTGGTCGCGCACGCGGCGTTCAATGCGGCGAACCTGTGGATCGCGTCGTAGGCCGGGCTCACTCGTCGTGCCACGCCCGGCCGTCGCGCGCGAGCAGCTCCCGCGCCGCGTCGGGCCCCCACGAACCGGGCGCGTAGTTGCTGCGGATGCCCGCCCGGATGGCGGCGCTCTCCGGGCCGAGGAACGGCATCACCGCGCGCCAGGCGTCCTCGGTCTCCTCGCGCGTCTTGAAGAGCGTCTGGTCGCCGCGCATCGCGTCGACGAGGAGCGGGCCGTACGCCTCCACGCTCTCGTTGCTGAATTCCGTGCGGTAGTCCATGACCATCTCGACCGGCCGCAGCGACAGGCCTGCGCCCGGCACCTTGCTGTTGAAGCGCAGGCTGAACCGCTCGCCGGGGGCGATCTGGATGATCATGCGGTCGCCCGGCACGCGCGTGCCGCTGATCGAGCGGAACAGGTTGGCCGGCGGCTCCTTGAACTGGATCACCACCTCGGTGCGCTTGGCGGCCATGCGCTTGCCGGTACGGACGTAGAAGGGCGTCCCGCCCCAGCGCCAGTTGTCGAAGGTGAAGCGCAGGGCGGCGAAGGTCTCGGTGGACGAGCCCGGCGCGACTCCCGGCAGCTCGGCGTAGGCCTGCTCGCGCACGCCCGCGAAGTCGCCGGCGGCGTACTGGCCGAGCGCGCCGTGGCGCGCGGCCTCGGCGGCCGAGGGCACCTGGATGCTCTCGACGATCTTGCGCTTCTCGGCGTTGATCATCGCCGGCGTGAAGCTCGACGGCGGGTCCATCGCCACGAAGGCCATGATCTGGAGCAGGTGGCTCTGGATCATGTCGCGGATGGCGCCGGTCTGGTCGTAGAAGGCGGTGCGGCTTCCCACGCCGAGCGTCTCGCTCGCGGTGATCTGCACGTGGTCGACGAAGTTCGCGTTCCACACCGGCTCGAAGATCGCGTTGGCGAAGCGGAACGCCAGCAGGTTCTGCACCACTTCCTTCCCCAGGTAGTGGTCGATGCGGTAGATCGCGTCCTCCTCGAACACGCTGCCGAGGGCGCGGTTCAGCCCGCGCGCGGAGTCGAGGTCGCTGCCGAAGGGCTTCTCGACGACGATGCGCTGCCAGCTGCGCCGCGCGGGGTCGATGCTGCACCACCGCTTGCCCTCGGTCACCAGGCCCGCGGCGTCGATCTGCGCCACGATCGGCGCATAGAGCTCGGGCGCCACCGAGAGGTAGAAGAGGACGTTGCCGCGGGTGCCGTGCTTCGCGTCCAGCTCGTGGATGGCGCGCGCGATCGCCGGCCATGCCTCCGCGGTGGCCGCATCGCCGGCCAGGTAGTGGACGCGCTGCGCCAGCTGCTCCCACGCACCGGCGTCGAACGCCGCGCCGGCCGCGGCACGCGCACCCTCGGCGAGCTCGGCGCGGAAGGCATCGTCGGTCTTCGGGCGGCGGCTCACCCCGAGCACCTGCGTGCGCGCGTCGAGCGCGCCCAGGCGACCCATCTCGTAGAGCGCCGGGATCAGCTTGCGCTGCGTGAGGTCGCCCGAGGCGCCGAGGATGACGACGACGCAGGGATCGGCGGTGCTCACGGCTCAGGATGCTACGGAGATGGCGACCCTCGCGCGCCTCGCGCCGGCGGTCACGCCGACTTCCGCAGCTCGCGCGGGTGGAAGCGCGCGATGGTCTTGCGCAGGTGGCTGCGGTCGACGTGGGTGTAGACCTGCGTGGTGCCGATGTCGGCATGCCCGAGGAGCTCCTGGATCACGCGGAGGTCCGCGCCGCCGGCCACCAGGTGCGTCGCGAACGAGTGGCGCAGGAGGTGCGGGTGCACTCCCTGGATGCCGGCCGTGCGCGCCGCGCGCTTCACGATCTGCCACACCGCCACGCGCTCGAGCGGCCGGCCGTGCGCCGACAGCAGGATCCGGAACTTGTCGCGACGGTCGTCGTGGCGCGCCAGCTGCGGCCGGCATTCGGCGAGGTAGCGCTCCAGGATGGCCGCGGCGGGCTTCCCGACCGGCACCAGCCGCTGCTTGTTGCCCTTGCCGGTCACCTTGAGGATGATCTCGTCGCGGTCGAAGTCGCTCAGCTTGAGCGCCCCCACCTCGCTCGCGCGCAGGCCCGAGGCGTACATCAGCTCGAGCATCGCGCGGTCGCGCAGCCAGAGCGGGCCGTCGTCCGGCGAGGGCGCCTCCACGAGGCGCTTCATCTGCCCGGGCGTCATGGTGCCTGGCAGGCGCTTCCACGTCGTCGGCCGTTCCAGGAGCCGTGCGGGGTCTCGGCGGATGCGGCCGTTGGCGTGCAGCCACCGGAAGAAGATCCGCATCGTGGCCAGGTGCCGGACGATGCTGCGCGGGTCCAGCCCGCGGTCGGTGCCCAGGTGCCGGATGTGGCCGGCGAGCATCTCCATGGTCACGCCGTCGGGCGTGGCGGCGCCGAGCGTTCCCATGTGCACGGCGAGCTCGCGCAGGTCGCGGCCGTAGGCCTCGAGCGTGGCGGCCGACAGGCCGCACTCCACCCGTGCATGCACCATGAACGCGTCGACGGCGCGGTCGAAGTCAGGCGGTGGCGTTGCCTCGCGCGCGTCCATGCACCGTCACCTGCTGGGCCGGCGCCGGGGCCGTGCGCTGCGGGTGCGACTGCTCGCGGTTGATGCGGTGGAAGAGCCGGCACCCGTACCAGCCGCCGAGGCAGTAGCGGTACATGGCGTCGATCTCCGCCATGCGGAACCGCTCCTGGCAGCGCGGGTCGTCCTTGGCCACGTGCGGGCACGCGTGGGAGGGCAGGGGATCGGGGAGCGGCATGCGGGGCGCACCCATCCTAGATCGGCGCGGGCGCGGCCCCGGCATCAGTCGCGCGGCGTGCGTCAGCGGTAGGACAGCGTGCGTGGGAAGAAGTGGAGCCCCGCGGCCTTGCGCGCCCGCTCGAGCGTGTCCTCGGCGAGCACGTTCGCGCGGGCGCTGCCGGCGCGGAGGATCTCCATCACGCGCGCGTCGTCCTCGCCGATCGCGGCGCGCCGCTCGCGCATGGGCGCGAGCAGCCGGTTGATCGCCTCCGCCACCTCCGCCTTCACGTGCCCGTCGCCGAGGTTGTCTCCCGCGGCATAGCGGCGGCGCAGCTCGGCGACGCGCGCCGGGTCCTCGATGAAGGCGTCGACGTACTGGAAGAGCGCGTTGTTCACGTCGCCCGGCTCGGTGGGGCTCTGCCGGCCGGTGAAGATCTTCTTCACCTTCTGCTCCACCTCCTTCGGGGAGTCGGAGATGAAGATCGCGTTCCCCAGGCTCTTCGACATCTTGTTCTTGCCGTCGGTGCCGACCAGCCGGCCCACCTTGCCGACCTCCGCGCGCGGCACGGGCCACACGCCGCCGAGGCGCTCGTGGTCGGCGTCCTCCGCGTCGGTCGGCACGCCGCAGTACATCTGGTTGAAGCGCCGCGCCACCTCGCGCGTGAGCTCGAGGTGCGGCACCTGGTCCTCGCCGACCGGCACGCCCTGCGGCCGGAACGCCAGGATGTCCGCGCACTGGCCGACCGCGTACAGCGGGAAGCCGAAGGAATAGGTCTCGCCGAGGCCCTTCATCTCGATCTCGGTCTTGAGCGTCGGGTTGCGCATCACCCGGTTGAAGGGAAGCAGCATCGCGAAGAGGAACGCGAGCTCGTGGATCGCCGGCACCTCGCTCTGCAGGAAGATGGTCGAGCGCTCGGGGTCGATCCCCATCGCCAGGTAGTCCCGGACGATCGCGAGGGTGTCGCGGCGGATGTCCTGCGGCCGGTCGGCGCGCGTCGTGAACGCGTGGTAGTTCGCCAGGATGAAGTAGCAGTCGTGCGAGTCCTGCAGCTCGACGCGGCGCCTGACGCTGCCCACCCAGTGCCCGAGGTGGAGCTGCCCGGTGGGCGTGTCGCCGGTGAGGATGCGCGGTCGCGGGGCGCTCATGGGGCGGTGGAGGATACGGGGCCACCGCTACGATTGGCCCCATGGACGCGCACGGCGGCGACGACGAGATCCGGGTCGAGGGACTCGACCCGCCGGTCGAGACGCCGAGTCTCCGCGGCAAGGTGATCGCGCGCGCGAGCGTGCACGAGCTGCTCGACGAGCTGTCGTCGGACCTCACCGCGCACGCCCTCAACTGCGTGCGCGAGTTCGGCGACTTCCACCTCGCGCTCTCCGGCGGGCAGACGCCGATGCCGTTCTACGAGCAGCTGATGTACGACCCGCGTTACCGCGCCATCCCCTGGCGGCGCACGCACCTCTGGATGGTCGACGAGCGCTGCGTGGGCTTCGAGGACGAGCGCTCGAACTTCGGGCGCATCAAGGAGGTCATCGTCGATCACTCCGACATCCCGCCCGAGCAGGTGCATCCGATGATCGCGATGGCCCCGGGCGCCGGCGAGCGCTACGAGCGCGAGCTGCGCGAGGCGCTCGGCTGGCGGCAGAAGGGCCACGACCGGCTCGACTTCGTGCTGCTGGGCGTCGGGCCCGACGGCCATACGGCGAGCATCTTCCCGGGCTCGCCCGCGCTCGCCGCGGGCGACCGCCTGGCGATGGACGTGCCTGCGCCCACCACGTGCGCCCCGCACGTCCCGCGCTGCACGCTCACGCTGCGCACCATCAACGCCGCGCGGTTCGTCGCGCCGCTCGTGATCGGCGCGTCGAAGCATGCCGTCCTTGCCCGCGCCGCTGCCGGAGCGTCGCCGGAGGAGCTCCCGATCGCCGGCATCCGCCCCGCCGCAGGCGAGCTTCGCTGGTACCTCGACCACGCCGCCGCCGGCGCGGGGACCGCCTGAGTCACGAGGGGCCGGGCGGTTGTGCATCCGCGAGGTAGGCCTCGAGGATCGCGCAGGCGGCCAGGGCATCGCGCAACTGCTTCTTCTCCCGGTGCGTGCGCCCGGTGCGCGCCATCCGCTGGTCGGCCTCGAAGCTCGACAGCCGTTCGTCGTGGAAGTGCACCGCCAGCCCCGTGCGCGCGGCGATCGTCGCCCCGAACGCGCGCACCTCGGCGGCCGCCGCACCCTCGCTTCCATCCATGTTGAGCGGCAGGCCGACCACCAGCGCGTCCGGCCCGTGGCGCTCCACGGCGCGCGCCAGCGCGTCGGCAAGCGCCGGCCCGCGCGGCACGTCGATCACCTCGACCGGCTGCACGAGGCGCAGCACGTCGTCGCCCGCCGCCAGGCCCGTCCGCTTCGCGCCGAGGTCGATCGCGAGGTACCGCACGGGGTCAGCGCAGCGCCTCCGGCACCGCGCCCGCGATCTCCTTCACCTGCTCTGCGAGGTCGGCGCGCACGACGAGCGTCGCGTCCTTCGTGCGCACCACGATCACGTTGTCGAGCCCGATGGTCGTGATCACGTGCGATGGATCATCGCTCAGCGCGAGCACCCCGCGGCTGCCGCGGTGGATCGCCCGTGCGTTGGTCCGGTTGCCGTCGGCGTCGGCCGGCAGCGTCTCGCCGTAGCTCGGCCAGCTGCCCACGTCGCGCCAGTCGACGTCCATCGGCACGACGCACACCGTGAGCGACGGATCCTTCGAGGCCGGCTCCATGAGCGCGTAGTCGACGCTGATCTTCGGCAGGGTGGGGTAGGCGCGCTCGAGCGTCGCCTGCTGGCCGGGCGTTCCCCATGCGGCGGCGATCTCGCGCACGCCCGCCGCCGACTCGGGCTTGAAGCGGTCGAGCGCCTCCAGCACCGTGCGCGCGCTGAACACGAACATCCCGCTGTTCCAGCCGAAGCCGCCGGCGCGCAGGTACTCCTCGGCGCGTGCGCGATCGGGCTTCTCCACGAACCGCTTCGCGCGGAAGGCACCGGCGAACCCGGCGACCGCCTCGCCCCGCTCCACGTAGCCGAACCCCGTCGCCGGGAAGGTCGGCGTGATCGCGAAGGTGACGAGCCGCGACCGGTCCGCCTCGACGAGCCGGAACCCGAGGTCCATCGCCCGCTCGAACTCCGCCTGCGGCGTGATCAGGTGGTCGCTCGTCAGCACGGCGAACACCGCGTCCGGGTCCTGCCGCGAGATCACCGCCGCCGCGAACGCCACCGCGTTCACCGTGTCGCGCCCGACGGGCTCGCCCAGGACGTGCGCGTCATCGAGCCACGGGATGTCCGCGCGGATCAGCGCGCGGTAGCGCTCGCCGGCGCACACGAACCGGTTGGCCTCGGGCACCAGCGTGCGGATCCGCTCCGCCGCGATCGACAGCAGGCTCCGCCCGCCGACGAACCGCAGCAGCTGCTTCGGCACCGCCTGCCGGCTCATCGGCCAGAGCCGCGTGCCCGATCCGCCGGCCATGATCATCGCGTGTCGCATCGGGCGCAGGGTAGTGGCAGCGCGCACCCCGCTAGACTCGCCCGCGCCGATGAGCAGGATCCAGCAGCGCATCGCCGAAATCGAGCGGCTCATCGCCTCGGGGCAGCCCGAGCGCGCGGAGGAACTCGCCGACGGGCTGATGGCGCTCCACCGGCGTGATCCGTCGGTATGGATCGCCCGTGGGCGGGCGCGGCTCCATCAGGGTCGTCCGTCGAAGGCGGAGGCAGACTTCGCGCAGGCGCTGCGCCTCGCTCCGGACGACCGGCTTGCCGTGCTCATGCGGGCCAAGGCGCTTCACGACTCCGCGCGGCCCGAGGAGGCGATCCCGCTGGTTCGCCGGCTGATGTCGCTCGGTGGCCGGGAAGGCGAGCAGGCGACGCTCATGCTTGCGGCGCTCCTCAAGTTCACGGGGCGTTCCGCGGAGCTCGCGGAACTCGTGGAGGACGGCGGAGGCTGGTTGGCGGACCCACGCGCGGTCGAGTTCCGGGCCCAGGTGCTCGCCGGGCGCGACCCGGCCGCGGCGATCGGCATGCTGCTCGAGTTCCTGGACGGTTCTGCGCACGCGGAACATCGCCGTGCCGCCGGATTCCAGGCCGCTGGAATGCTTGACCAGCAAGGACGCTTCCGCGAGGCCTTCGACCTGTGCGCGTGGCTGCACCGCTCGATGGGCGGCGCGTACGACCTGCAGTCGGTGCGCGCACACGTCTCTGCCCAGCGCGAGGCGGTGCTTCGCGGCGCCGCACGGGTGCTGCCCGCCGCGCCCGCGGTCGCCGGCATCGCGATGGTCGTCGCCCTTCCGCGAAGCGGCACCACGCTGCTCGAGCAGATGCTCGACTGCCATCCCCGGGTGAGCGGCATCGGGGAATACGACGGGGTCAACCGAATCGGCATGGGGCTGCTCTCGGCCGGCGCCTGGCGAGACGGCGTTCCCGTCCAGGATGCCGCGCTCGCGCGCCGGCTGCAGGATCAGTACCTCGGGAGCGCCCGCGAGATCGGCCGTGCCGGCGCGGGCTGGCTCGTCGACAAGACGCTCTTCGCGTGGATGTGGCTCCCCGCGATCGCCGCGGTGCTCCCTGGCACCGCGTGCCTGCACGTCTGCCGTGATCCGCGGGACCAGGCGGTCAGCCACCACATGGCGATGATGAACGCCGACATCCTGGCGTTCAACCAGTCGATGGATTCGATCCGCGAGATCATCGCGCTCGAGCGGTCCATCCTCCCCGAACTCCTCGGCGCACTCGACCTGCCGCACGAGTCGCTCGTCTACGAGGACATGGTCGCCGACCCGCGCGCCGCAGCCACCCGCGCCCTCGGCCTGCTGGGCCTGCCGATGGACGATGCGGTGCTCGCGCCCGAGCGAAACCGGCGCCTCGTCTACACCCTGAGCAACGACCAGGTCCGCCGCCCGATCAACAATTCGAGCATCGGCCGCTGGAAGAACTACGAGTTCGCCTTCGACGGCTCGTGGGACGAGCTGGCCGCGCTGCACGAGTCCCGGCGCGCGCGGCCGGCCGCGGAAGTTGCCGGTCGGTAGCGCGAGCCGGGGAGGCGCATTTTCGCCGCCTGCCGAAGGCTGTTGCGGAAATGGTATAAAATCTATACCATGCGCATTCCCGAGCTCGAGTTCGACCCGCGCAAGTCCGCGGCGAACCTCGCCAAGCATGGCATCGATTTCGTCTCGGCGCAGGAACTCTGGCTGGACCCCGACATGCTCGAGATCGACGCACGGAGCCGCGAAGAACCACGAACCCTCGTCCTCGGCCGCATCGGGTCCGTTCTTTGGTCTGCCGTCGTCACGTCGCGCGTGGGTCGCATCCGGATCATCTCTGTCCGCCGCGCGCGGGCGGAGGAAAGGAAGCTCTATGAAGCGGAAGACGCCTGACCGATCCCGCACGAACGCCGCACACGCGCGGAAGCGCGCCGCCGGGGCCATCGATCGGCTCCACGATGCCGGGCGCTCCATCTTGCCGATGCTCGACCTGTCGACGCGTCGCCGTGCGAATGCCGGCGCCCCGACGTCCGGTGCCGCCGCGCGCATCCGCCGCGTGAACGTCGACTTCCCCGAGTGGATGGTCGCTGAACTCGACCGCGAGGCCGAGCACCTCGGCGTGACCCGCCAGTCGGTCATCAAGGTGTTCATCGCCGAGCAGCTTCGCTCGGCGCGATCGGCCTGACCCATGATCACCCACCTCTCCGGCACCCTGGTCGCAGTCGAGGACGGCGCCGCGCACGTGCGCGCGGGCGACCTCACCTACGAGGTGCTCGTTCCAGCCGCCGACTCGATGGCACTTGCCACGCGCCTCGGGCAGCCGGTGTCCTTCCACACGCTGCACTACCTGGAGGGCCAGGGGCAGGGCGCGAGCTTCTGGCCCCGGCTGATCGGCTTCCAGGCGCCCACCGACCGCGCGTTCTTCGAGCTCTTCACCACGGTGAAGGGCATCGGCAACCGCAAGGCGCTGCGCGCGCTGCAGCTTCCCTTCGGGCAGGTGGCCGAGGCGATCGCCGCACGCGACCACGCGCTGCTCCAGTCGCTGCCGGAGATCGGCAAGCGCACGGCGGAGACCATCTGCGTGGAACTGAAGGGCAAGGTCGACCCGTTCGTGCGCGGGATCGGCGCGCCCGCGGCGGGTGCGGCCGGCAAGTCCGCGGCCGCGCGCGGCCCGATCACCGCCGAGAGCAAGCTCATGGCCGCCGCGCGCGACGCCGTCGAGGTGCTGGTGCAGCTTGGCCATTCGAAGCCCGCCGCCCGCGAGATGGTGGAACGCGTCATCGCACGGGACGATGCGCCGAAGGACGTGACGGCGGAGGCGATCGTGGAGCTGGCGCTGCGCTAGCGGCCCCGCTGCACACCGCGGCCCTCAGCCGTCCCGCACGGGCCACCCGCTCGCCTGCGCGAGCGTGGCGCGCAGCCGCGCGACGATCTCCTTGGGCTCGCGCACGCCGAGCGCCGCGAAGTCATAGGTCCCCACGTACTCGACGACCGCCTGGCCGCGCGGCACGAATGGGTCGACGATCGCGTTGCCGACGGTCGGCGTGCCATGGATCCACAGGACGACGACCGGCGCCTTGGTGAGCGCGATGAGCGTGCCCGTGCCCTCGATGAACGGCCCAAGCACGTTCGGCGGCCGCTCGATCGAGCCTTCGGGGAAGACGCCCACCACGCCGCCCGCCTTCACGTGGCGGACGGCCTCGCGCAGCATCGCCGCATCGGCGGGCGTCGAGGTGACCGGCAGCACCTGCAGCCGCCGCCACAGCCAGTTGAGCGCGGGGTGCATCTGCTCCTTGGCCATCATGAACCGCACCGGCCGCGGCACCGCGAACTGCATGAGCGGCGGGTCGAGCCCGCTCGCATGGTTGGCGACGATCACGAACCCGCCCTCGGGCGGGCGGAACCCCGAGAACCCCACCCACCGCGTGCGGTGGATGAACCGCGCCAGCGGCCGCGCGACCGCCTCCACCACGCCCACCACGCCGGACCACGCGAGTCGCTCCCGGTTCTGCGCCCGCACGATGAAGCCGGCGAGCACCAGCAGTCCCAGGAACAGCGCCAGCACGGCCACCAGCGCCGCAAGTGCCGCAAGGACCGTGGTCAAGGCGTCGGCAATCGGCGTCTGCACGGGAGCGCAGTATCGGCGAAGCCGCCGGTTCCCGAGGTCGGAAGCGGCGGGGCGGTTCGGATATCCTCCCGCAAGTTTGGCCCGACCGTGCCGTGGGCGCGGCGCGCGGGCCGGACGCGAGCACCCCC
>JBEITQ010000137.1:0-5784 GCA_040374835.1 Phycisphaeraceae bacterium
CACCGCGACGCCATGGACGCATCGGCGAGGCGCACGGGCGCCGCCGCCTCGGCCAGGGGCCGGATCGCCGCCTCGAAGGCCGGCAGCACGCGTCGGTCCACCAGCGCGCGCCGCGGCGCCATGCACGTCTGGCCCGCGTTCATCGTCGCCGCGTGCCAGATCGAGCGCGCGGCAAGCGAGGGGTCTGCGTCGTCCATCACCAGCGCGCTGTCGCGCCCGCTCAGCTCGAGCGTGGTCGGCGTGAGCGTGCGCGCGCACTGCGCGGCGATCTCGCGCCCCACCGCGGTCGAGCCGGTGAACACCACGTGGTCGAAGCGCCGCGTCTCGAGCAGCCGCCGGCCCGCCTCGCGCGTGGCCTCGGCGAGCTCGATCGACGACGGATCGAGCCCGGCATCGCCCAGCGCCTCGATCGCCAGCCCGACCAGCAGCCGCTGCGACGACGGCGCGCGCTCGCTCGGCTTCACGGTCGTCCGGTTTCCCGCGATCACGCTCTGCGCCAGCTGGATCCCGAGGAGCTGGAGCGGATAGTTCCACGTCGCGATCACCAGCACGTCGCCGAGCGGCAGGCGCACGCCGCGGTGGCGCTGCCCGAGCATCCACCAGGGCGCGCCGCCGATCGCGCGCGTCGACAGGATCGCGGGTGCGTTGCGGCGGTGCCAGCGCAGGCTCGCCACCAGGGGCATCACGTCCTGGGTGACCGTCTCCCACGGCGCCTTCCCCATGTCCGCCTGCACGCAAGCGACGAGGTCGGACTCGCGCGCCACGATGCGCCGCTCGAATGCGGCCGCCCACGCCACGCGCGCATCGAGTCGGCCGATACCGGCGACCGGATCGAGGTTTGGGCGTCCGGTCGGATGCATGTCGTGGACGGGAACGGGTTCGGGCATGGGGCAGGCGCGGATTCGCGGCGGCGGCACGCAGGTCCGCCCACGGATATCTTCCCCGAATCCATGGACCCTGCGCAGGCGAACCCCCGAGGTCCATGGTGACCCAGCCGTCCCCCACCGCCGTCCAGGACGCTCCGTGGCAGCCATCCCAGACCCAGCGTCCGGCTTCCCGGGGACGCCCGGAGGGGCGTGGACGTTCCGTGGCCGTGATCGGCGCCGGCCCCGGGGGCCTGGCGACCGCCATGCTGCTCGCGAAGGCCGGGCTGCGCGTCACCGTCTACGAGGCCCATGACCGCGTCGGCGGGCGCACCCGCCAGATCGAGGAGGGTCCGTACCGCTTCGACTGCGGCCCGACCTTCTTCATGATGCCGTGGGTGCTCGAGGAGATCTTCGCCGCCACCGGCCGGCGCCTCTCCGACTACGCCGAGCTCAAGCGCCTCGACCCGATGTACCGGCTCCTCATCGGCCAACCCGAGGGAGACCCGCTCGTCATCGACACCACGCAGGACATCGCGCGCATGGCCCGCCAGCTCTCGGCGATCCAGCCCTCCGACGGTCCGGCGTTCGAGCGCTTCATCCGCGACAACCGCCGCAAGCTCGAGGTGATGACCCCGATCCTGCGCCGCCCGATCCGCGGGCTTCGCGACCTGATGACGCTCGACGCGATGCGCGCGGGCCCCGCGCTGCGCCCGTGGCAGTCGCTCTACGACCACCTGAAGGGCTACTTCCGCCACGAGGGCGTCCGCCTGGCGATGAGCTTCCAGAGCAAGTACCTCGGGATGAGCCCCTTCGAGTGCCCCGAGCTCTTCTCGATCCTGCCCTTCATCGAATACGAGTACGGCATCTGGCACCCGATCGGCGGCTGCAACGCGCTCATGCGCGCCATGGCCGACGCGGCCGCCGACCTCGGCGCCGAGATCCGCTGCGGCATGCCGGTCGAGGCGATCCGGTTCGAGGGCCGGCGCGCGAGCGGCGTCCGCGCCGGCGGGCAGGAGTTCCGGCACGACCACGTGGTCGTGAACGCGGACGCGGCGTGGGCGCTGAAGAACCTCGTCCCCGAGTCCGTGCGGCCGCGCGCCCTCAAGGATGCCGCGCTCGACGCCAAGCGCTTCAGCTGCAGCACGTTCATGATGTACCTCGGCCTCGAGGGGACGGTCGACCTCCCGCACCACACGATCTACACGTCGCGCTCCTACGTGCGGAACCTGCAGGACATCGCGCGCGACGGCCGGCTGTCCGACGACCCGTCGACCTACGTGTGCAACCCGTCGCGCATCGACCCGACGCTCGCCCCGCCCGGGCACTCGTCGCTCTACGTGCTGGTGCCGACGCCGAACAACAAGCCCGGGCAGTGCCAGGTCGACTGGCACTGGGCGCGCGGGGAGCTGCGCGAGCGCACGCTCCGCCAGCTCGAGGAGGTCTTCGGCCTCCGCGACATCCGCAGCCGGATCCGCGCGGAGCGCCTCGTCACGCCCGCGGACTGGCAGTCCGAGCGCATCGCGCACGGCGCCACGTTCAACATGGCCCACAACCTGGGGCAGATGCTCCACCGCCGCCCGCACCACCGGGTGCAGGGCATGGACGGGCTGTGGCTCGTCGGCGGCGGCACCCACCCGGGAAGCGGCCTGCCGGTCATCTTCCTCTCGAGCGAGATCACCTCGCGCCTCCTCTGCGCCGAGGAAGGGATCGCCGACCCGCTCGAGGGGCACGTCACGCCGCTGCGCAGCGCGCCCACCTTCGCATCCGCCACCTGACCGCGCTCAGAGCGCGGTGCGGATGGCCCAGAGGTCGGGGAACGCGGGCGTGAACAGCGTCGAGCGCAGGTACTCCGCGCCGGAGGACCCGCCGGTGCCCTGCTTGAAGCCGATCGTCCGCTCCACCATCTTCACGTGGCGGTAGCGCCACTCCTGCATCCCCTCGTCGAAGTCGAGCAGCAGCTCGCACAGCGCGCGCATCGCCGGATGGCTGCGGTAGGCCTCGAGCAGCGACCGCTGCACCGTCTCGTCCGGCGCCACCGGCTGGGTCACGTCGCGCGCCAGGAGGGCCGGCGGCACCTCAAGCCCGTCGCGCGCCATCATCGACAGGAACGCGTCCCAGAGCGTGGGCTCGCGGAAGGCCCGCTCGAGCAGGGCGCGCTCGGGCGACCCCTCGGCCTGGATCGCGATGGCCCGCGGGCTCTTCTTGCCCATCAGGAACTCGAACTGCCGGAACTGCCAGCTCTGGAACCCCGACGCGCTCTCCAGGAACGAGCGGAAGCTCAGGAACTGCACCGGCGTCATGGTCTCGAGCACGTCGATCTGCGAGACCATCGTCTTCAGGATCACCAGCATCCGGCGCAGGCCGACCGAGGCCGTGCGCGCGTCTCCCGCCAGCAGGCAGGCGCGAACGCGGTGCCCCTCGTGGAGCTGCTGCTTGAACCACAGCTCGTAGACCTGGTGGATCACGATGAAGAGCATCTCGTCGTGCTCGGGCCCGTCGGAGACGGGCTTCTGGAGCGACAGGAGCTCGGGGATCTTGAGGTAGCTGCCGTAGGTGATGGGGGTCTTGAGCGTCATCGAAGTCCTTGCCTCGCCGCGGCCGCGTTCACCGGCCGATCGTCCCGCGCGCACCCTCGACCGAGAGCGTTCCGCGCACCATGTCCCAGCGCAGCGCATGCGCCCGGGTCGGCACCGTCGAGCCGCGCCGCAGCACCGTGGCCAGGCGCCCCGGCGCGGCACGCGCGATGCCCACCTGCGTCGGGACGTCGAGCTCGAACTCCCCTGCCTCGACGTCCAGCTCGGCCGTGCGCACCACGACCCGCCCGTCGGCGAACACCTTGGTGAGCTCGGCCGGCCCGCCGAGCGCCAGGCCGCCGTCGGCGCCGCGCGCCGCGGGCGCGCCGTCCGCCTCGCGCACGGTGGCCACCATCCGGTCGGCGGTCACGGTACCGGTGGCGGCGGTCGAGTTGCCCAGGTGGTCCATCGACACCTCGCGCTCGAGCGTGATGCGCGCGGTGCGGTCGGCCATCCGCTCGAGCGCCAGCGACCGCTTCCACGCGAAGCGCGTGGTGCCGTGCGCCGCGAACGGGCTCTTCGGGTCGTCGGCGCGCGCGGGCTCCGCCGCGGGCGGCGGGTCGAAGACGAGGAGCGTGCCCGCCCCGTCGACGGCGGCGTTCCCGGTCTGGCCGTCGTAGGCCACGTTCGGCGCGTTCAGCCGGAAGAGCCGCGGGTCGCCCTGGCGCCGGGCATCGGCCCACTCGCGCGCCTCCAGGCGCACCTCGCCGGTGGCGCGCATCATGCCGACTGACTGCGCATCCCCGGCGCCGACCGGCATCTCGCCGGCCGCGCGCGCGCGCGACGCGCCGCGCGGCAGCAGCTCGATCTGCACCTCGGAGGCATCGAGGGCCTCGGTCTGCCGCGGGTCGCGGGACGACCGCACCTTCACCCCGCCCTGCAGGAGGAGGAGCCCGCGGTCGGCCGCGCCGCCGGTGCCCTTCACCGCCCCGTCGGCGAAGGCGAGCGACTCGCGCCACGTCGCCTGCATCTGCGGCACGCCCTCGATGCGCGGGCGGCCGATGCGGCCCTCGGCCGCCGGCAGCACCGGCGCGCGGAACCCGCTCGCGCGGCCCGGCCCCAGGGCGTTCAGCCGCCCGGGCACCTCCTGCACCCGGACCTCGGCCAGCTGGTCGAGCACCAGGTTTCCGCGCACCACCATGACGTCCGGGCCGACGAGACGCGCGTTGCGCATCGAACCATCGCCCTCGAGCCGCGACGCGAAGATGCGCGCACCGTCGTCGAGCATCAGCTCCACCGGGCCCTCGGCGACGAACTCGCCGACGTCGCTGCGCAGCGCGCCGTCGGGCCGCGGCGCGCCGCCGCCCTCCACGAAGGTGGTGCGCAGCGCCGACGCCCACAGGGTCTGCGCGTCATCGCCGGCCATGACGGTCCCGCTCGCGGCGAGCGTGCGCGGCTGCGCGTCGCCCGCCGCGTTCGGCGAGAGCGCGATCTCCACGCGGTCGGCGGCGAAGCGGCCGCCCGCCTCGCCGAGCGCACGCGCACGCACGTCGCCGGTGGCCACGATCCGGCGCGGCACGTCCTTCCTGCCCACCGGCAGCGCCTCCACCGCCAGGGTCCGCGCGTCGAGCTCGAAGTCCGGCCCGCGCGCCTCCACGTCCCCCTCGAAGTCGGCCCCGCGGAACGTCCCCTCGGCGTCCCCGGTTCCCGGCACCAGCCGCAGCCCCATGCGCGTGGCCCACGAGACCAGGAGCGGCTTGGTCCCCGCGGCGCCCATCACGATCGTCCCCGGCCCGTAGCTCGCGCCGGTGCCTGCCGCACGGTCGAGCCCGAACCGCACGGCGTTCATGGTGAAGTCCGGCGTCTCGATCGACGCGGGCTCCGCCGCGCTTCCGGCCACGTCGATCCGGTCGACGCCCGACTCCAGCGTCGCGCGCGCCGCCACGATGGTCGCCTCGGCGCGCGAGTCCTCGATGCGCGCGGGACGGCCCGTCGCCACCAGGCGGACGCCCTCGGGCGTCGCGAGCGTGGGCGTGCCCTCGGGCGCCGGGGTCATCACCAGCCGGCCGGCGAACGACACCGTCACCACGTCGTCCTCCGACTCGGCGACCGTGCCGAAGGCGAGCCCCAGGAGATGCGCATGTCGCGGGCCGGCGGCCGCGGTCGCGGGCACCGTTGCGTCGATCCGCGCCGACGCGATCCCGAGCCCCGAACCACGGCGCATCCAGAACACCGCGTCCACCCGGTCGCCGGTCACGCGCGAGACGCGGCCTTCCTCGGCGGCGACGATGTCCACCGAATCGAACATCGAGAGCTGGAAGAGCCGCGCGCCGGGCGCCGCCTGCGCGGCCTGCGCCAGCACCGCGGCAGCCACCCAGCCGGCGCCGCCCGCGCCCGCACCGCCG
>JBEITQ010000168.1:0-4734 GCA_040374835.1 Phycisphaeraceae bacterium
CCGCGTCGAGGCGTCCGTCCGCGCGCCGCACCGCGGGCGCGCCGTCGGCGCCGATCGAGACCGACGCCCCGGTCGCCAGCTTGACGAGCACGCGCCCGGCGACCACCGCATCGGCCGCCGGCACCGCGGCGGGCGCGGCTGGTTCGAGCGGCGCCGCCACCCCTCCCGGGGCGGCGAGCGCAAGCATGCAGGCAAGGGGGACGGACGCGATCACGACCATTGATACGCCGCCCGCGGCGCCCGGGTTGGGTGCCGCGTCGGTGTTCGAGAACCTAGCGGTTTCCGCGGCCCTGTCCACGTCCGGCCGGCCATTCTCCGGCAGGTTGCGCCGGCCACCCGCCCCATCGCGCCGGCGACGCGTTTGCGGCCGCCCGTCCGGGACCGATAGCATCGCCCGCCTTGCCCGGATCCAAAGCCGGGCCGAACCCCAGGCTCCGGAGCACCTTCCAAATGTCCATGCACGACAAGCGCTACCTGTTCACCAGCGAGTCCGTCTCGATGGGCCACCCCGACAAGCTCGCCGACCAGATCAGCGACGCGGTCCTCGACGCGATCCTCGCGCAGGACCCGATGAGCCGCGTGGCATGCGAGACGCTGGTGACCACGGGCCTCGCGGTCGTCGCCGGCGAGGTGACCACCAAGGCCACGGTGAACGTCGCCGACATCGTGCGCGCCGCGGTGCGCAAGGCCGGCTACGACGACGCCCTGAAGGGCTTCGACTGGAAGAGCTGCGGCGTGAGCGTGGTGCTCGGCCGCCAGAGCCCGGACATCGCCATGGGCGTCGACCGCGAGGGCGCCGGCGACCAGGGCATGATGTTCGGCTTCGCCTGCCGCGAGACGCCGGAGCTCATGCCGCTGCCGATCGCGCTCTCGCACGAGCTCGTGAAGCGCCAGGCGCACGTGCGCGAGAAGGGCATCGTCAAGGGCCTGCGCCCGGACGCCAAGAGCCAGGTGACCGTCGAGTACCACGGCCTCACGCCGGAGCGGATCGACACCGTCGTTCTCTCCACGCAGCACGACCCCGTGTGGAACGGCCCCGCCGGCCAGAAGAAGCTGAAGGCCGAGGTCATCAAGCACATCATCAAGCCGGTGCTCGGCAAGTGGTGGCACGACCGCATCACCGTGCACGTCAACCCGACCGGCCAGTTCGAGATCGGCGGCCCGCACGGCGACTGCGGCCTCACCGGCCGCAAGATCATCGTCGACACCTACGGCGGCCGCGGCCGCCACGGCGGCGGCGCGTTCAGCGGCAAGGATCCCTCGAAGGTCGACCGCAGCGCCGCGTACATGGCGCGCTACATCGCGAAGAACATCGTCGCCGCGCGCCTCGCCGAGGTGTGCGAGGTGCAGCTGAGCTACGCGATCGGCGTGGCCGAGCCGACCAGCGTCCTGGTGGACACCCAGGGCACCGGTGCGGTGAGCGACGAGTGGCTCGCCCGCGAGGTGCGCCGCCACTTCGAGCTCACGCCGCGCGGCATCATCCGCTCGCTCGGCCTGCGCAAGCCGATCTACAGCGCCACCGCCACGCACGGCCACTTCGGCCGCGCGCCCGGCGAGGGCGGCCCCGGCACCTTCACGTGGGAGCGGACCGACAAGGCCGCCGCGCTGCGCAAGGCGGCCGAGAAGGCCGGCCAGCTCGGCGCGGGCAAGGCGTCCGCCGGCAAGTCCGCCGGCGCGAAGAAGCCCGCGCGCCGCATGGCGATGGCCTGAGGACGGCCCTGGCCCGCACCGCGCCAACCTCGCCGACGGGATCCGTCTCGCCTGCACGCGCCGCCGCGCTCGACCGGCTGGAGCGGCAGGCGAGCCGCTTTCCCGACCTCGAGTTCGGCGAGCAGGCCGCGCCCGGGCTCGACGCGCGCGATGCGGCGCTCGCGCGCGCCATCGAGCACGCCGCGGCGCAGCGCTGGCTGACGCTCGTCGCGCTCGCGCGGGCCTGCGTCGACCGGCGCTGGGAGAACGTCGACCACCGGATCAAGGCGGCGGTGCTCGGCGCGGCCGCGCAGCTCTTCCTCTTCGGCAACCAGGCCGACCACGCGGTGGTCGACGACGCGGTGGAGTGGACCAAGGCCAAGGGCCGCCGCGGCGCCCCCGGCTTCGTGAACGCGGTGCTGCGTCGCATGGTGTCGCTGCGCGGCGGCATCGAGGACGGCGATGCGGCGGACCCTGCGCGATGGCGCGGGCGCGACGACGTCCTGCCGCTGGCCGACGGCCGGGTGCTCCGCCTGACGCGCGGCGTCTTCGGCCGCGACGAGGTGCAGCGCACCTGCGAGCAGCTGAGCGTCGGCGAGGAGCTCTTCCTGCACTGGATCAACGCGGTCGGCCGCGAGCGCGCCTTCGCGCGCGCGCTGCACTGCCTGCGGCCCGCGCCGCTCGTGGTCGCGGGGCTGCCGGAGGCGGCGTTCGCCGCGGGCGGCTCGCTCGAGGGCCGCGCCGTGCCGCACGCGCGTCCCGGCTACCACGTGTGGACCGACGGCCACGAGTCGCTGGTGGCGGCGCTTGCCGCGCATCCCGGCGCGCGCGTGCAGGACGCCGCGAGCGCGCGCCCCGTGCACCTCTCCGACGCGCTGCGGCCGGCGGTGATCCTCGATGCCTGCGCGGGCCGCGGCACCAAGACGCGCCAGCTCGCGGAACTCCACCCGCAGGCCGAGGTGGTCGCCACCGACGTCGACGGTGCGCGGCTGCGCGCCCTCGCCAAGGCGTTCGAGGGACACCCGCGCGTCAAGGTCACCACGCCCGAGGGACTGCGCCGCGTCGTCGGCCGCGTCGACCTGCTGGCGCTCGACGTGCCGTGCTCGAACACCGGGGTGCTGCCGCGCCGGCCCGAGGCGAAGTACCGCTTCACGCGCGCGCGCCTCGACTCGCTGGTGCGCCTGCAGCGGCAGATCGTCGAGGAGCACCGCCTGATGCTCTCGCCGGAGGGCTCGATCCTCTACGCGACCTGCAGCCTGGAGCCCACCGAGAACGAGCAGCAGGTCGCCTGGGCCGCCGGCCGCACCGGCCGCGGCGTCGCGCGGCAGGAGCGCGCCGAGCCGGAAGGCCTTCCGGGCGGGCCGGATACGGCCTATTCCGACGGCGGCTTCGGGGCGCTGCTGGCGGTGAGGTAGGATCCGGGATCCGCCGTTTTCCGCCTCGGAGGCCCGCATGCCCGTGCCGATGACCGTCACCGAGATCCTGGACCCGCAGTGCGTGCTCGTGCCGCTCGTCGCCGGCACCAAGCGCGAGGCGATCGACGCGCTGGTCGACGCGCTCGCCTCGACCGGGCGCGTCTCCGACGCCGCCGCCGTCAAGAAGGCCGTGTGGGACCGCGAGCAGCAGCGCTCGACCGGGATCGGCGAGGGCCTGGCCATCCCGCACGGCAAGACGTCCTCGGCGCACGGCCTGTGCATGGCGGTCGGCCGGCTGGCGCAGCCCATCGAGTACGACTCGATCGACCGCAAGCCGGTGCGGCTCGTGGTGCTCCTGGTCTCCCCGCCCGAGCGCACGAGCGACCACATCCAGGCGCTCGGCCGCATCTCGCGCCTGATGACCAACCCGTCGTTCCGCGAGCAGGTGTATTCCGCCGCGGGCCCGGCCGAGCTCCTCGAGCTCTTCCGCTCCGCCGAGCGCGGCTGATTCCCGCGCGGGGCCGTTCCGGGCGCCGCCTAGAATCCGTCGCGCGGCCCGTCGGTCGCGGGAAGGCGCCCACATGCTGGTCCCCATGCACCTCTCGCGCATCCTGATCCGGGAGATGGCCGACATGCAGGTCATCGAGCTGACCGAGACGGGCGGCACGAGGACGTTCCCCATCGTGATCGGCCTGCCGGAGGCGTTCGCGATCGACCGCCGCATCAAGGGCACGCAGATCCCGCGCCCGCAGACGCACGACCTGCTCGCCGAGACGATCCGCGCCCTCGGCGGCCGCCTGCGCGAGATCCGCATCACGCACCTGGACGCCGGGACCTTCTACGCGCAGCTCGTGATCGACCGCGACGGCGAGGTGATCGAGGTGGATTCGCGCCCCTCCGACGCCATCGCGCTCGGCGTGGCCGACGGCGTGCCGATCCTCGTCGACGAATCCGTGCTGGCCGAGGCGGCGAGCGACGCGGGCGTCGAGCCGCCGCCCTCCGCCGGCGGCACGGGCACGCCCGGCGCCGACGAGGACGACGGGGAAGAGGACGAGGCGTGAGCGCCCCGCTCGCGCGGCGGCTCGCCGACCTGCCTCCCGTCGACGGCGCCCGCATCAAGGAACGTGCCGGCGACTTCCTGGTGGAGGAGCTGCCGCTCTACGAGCCATCCGGCGAGGGCGAGCACCTCTACCTGCGCATCGTGAAGCAGGACCTCGCGCACCAGGACCTGGTGTCGGTGCTGTGCGCGCACTTCGGCGTCGGGCCGCAGGCGATCGGCACCGCCGGCATGAAGGACCGCTGCGCGGTGACCAGCCAGACCGTGAGCGTGCACCTGCCGCGCCGGCCCGAGCTGCGCTCGATCCAGGACGACCGCATCCAGGTGCTCTGGGCCACGTGGCACGGCAACAAGCTGCGACGCGGGCACCTCGCGGGCAACCGCTTCTCGATCCGCGTCCGCGGGCTCGAGCCCTTCCGCGCGCCGGCGGTGTGGCGCGGCATCCGCGCGCTCGAGGCGCACGGCGTGCCGAACGGCTTCGGCCCGCAGCGCTTCGGCATGCGCGGGGACAACCACCTGCTCGGCGCGTTGGTCCTGCAGGACCGGCTCGGGGAACTGGCCGACCTCCTGTGC
>JBEITQ010000172.1:0-4600 GCA_040374835.1 Phycisphaeraceae bacterium
CGGGCGCGCCGCAGCGCATCGACGCCTCCGGTGCCGGCCGACGCGGCCCCGCCGGTCACGCGCTGCGCCAGCTCGCGCGCGTCGCGCGCATCGAAGGCGATGCGCCGCCACGCGACGTCGAGCAGGATGAGGACCGCCGCCAGGATCGCCGCCAGCTCCCAGAGCGCACGCGCCGAGCGCGAGGCCCCGAGGTCGGAGCGATCGAAGAGCTCCCACGTGGCGGCATCGGCCAGCCGCAGCACGCGGCCGCCGGTGCGCTCGGCGATCGAGCGCAGCAGCGCGCCGTTGTCGCGCGTGGCGCGGTACTCGGCCGGGTACGGCACGCTCACCGCGGCCTGCACGCTCCCGGCCCGGGCCTGGCCGTCGGCGCCGCCCGCACGCGCGAAGGCGACGTTCGCGAGGTACGCGCCCTGGTCCACGGCCTCGAATTCGCCGGTGAAGCGTCCGGGCCCCACCTGCCGCAGCGCCAGGTCCCGCACCTTGCCGGCCGGGGTCACCAGGCGCGCCTCGGCGCGGGTGTCGGCGGCGAACCCGCCCTGCCCCTGTTCGCGGGTCTCGACCTCGATGAACGCCCGGTCGCCGTCGACGCGGGTCGAGACGCTCACGTCCTGCGGCATCGCCGGCCGCATCACCCACCGCACCGTCTGCTCCCAGAACGGGCGGAATCGCGCCCACGTGCTCCACGCCGCGCCCCAGCGTCCGGTGACGTCGGAAGTGAACGCCACCGAGCGCCCGAGGCCGTAGTTCCAGTACGCGTAGATCGGGTCGTCGCCGTCCTTCGTGCGCACGGTGACCGGCGACTGCGCGAGCCCGTCGCGCGGCACGCACAGGACGTAGCCGCGCACCGGCGGGAGCGCGTCGAACCCCGCAAGCGGGCCGGTCGCGCCCGCGGCGATCCGCGGCTGGAAGTCGCCCTCGACGATCAGCGATCGCGAGACGACCGTCGCCTCCTGGATGAAGATCTCCGGCAGCTTGCGCGGGTTCTCGACGCGGTAGAAGCGGCCGCCCGTCTTGGTGGCGATCGCCTGCATCTTGCGATGGTCCTCGGGGCCGCCGTGGCCGAGGTTCGACGCGCCGCCGCCGGCAAGCAGCACCGTGGTCACCGTCACCTTCGCGGCCTTGAAGTCGTTGAGGAGCTCGGGCGGCGGCGCCGACGGGTCGCCGTCGGAGATGACGATCGCGTGCTTCTGCCCGGCACGCACCTTCACCATCTCGTCGAGGATCATCTCCATCGGCACCGTGAAGCTCGGCATGTCGCCGACGGTCATCCGCCGCGCGGCGTCCCTGGCGCGCGCCTTGTCGCCGACGATCTGGAGCGGGAAGCCCCAGCCGTAGCCGTCGCGCGTGCCCTTGCCGCCGTCGAAGCCGGCGCCGCCGAGCGAGATGAGGCCGGCGTAGTCCTGGCTCGAGAGCGCATCGATGGCGCTCGTCGCCACCTGCACGCCCCAGTAGTTGGCCTCGGGCATCTCGCAGCTGTGCATCAGGAGCACGAGCGCCCCGCGCATGATCTGGCGCGTCTGCGGCGGGTCGAGCCGCACGGGAAGCACCTTCTCGGTCTCGGAGCCGAGCCATCCGCCCGCGCCGAAGCCCTCGGGGCCGCCGAGCATCAGCAGGCCGCCGCCGAGGTCGTGCACGTACGCGTGCAGTCCGCGGTCGAAGTCGTTGTCGAAGCTCCACCGCGGCAGGTTCGCCATCACCACGGCGTCGTACCCGGAGAGGAACGGGAGCCCCCGGCCCATCGCCTGGTCGGGCGTCGCGCGATCCACCTCGATGCTCGCGTCGCGCAATGCGCGCACCAGCGCCTCGCACTCGGTGCCGCCGTCCGGCTCGATCACGAGCACGCGCCCCGTGCCGCCGACGAACACCACCGCGGCGCCGGCGTTGTTCTGCGGCACCGCGTCCATCGACGGGTCCGCCGGCTCGAAGGTCACGCGGAACCGCTGCGCGCCGGTGCCGTCGGCCACCACGGGAAGCGTCACGAGCGTGGCGCCGGGGGTCACCTCGACGGGGTAGCCGAGGCCGCCGCCGTCCGGGTCGAGGTCGACCGGCTCGTCGTTCTGCCAGAGGAGGAGCCGTCCCGACGCGGCCTGCTGGCTGCGAAGCGTGACGCGCAGGTCGACCGACTGCCCCTCGCGCGCGCGGGTCGGCGCACGCAGGCTCTCGACGAGCACCTCGCGCTCGTGGCGGTACTCGAGCGGCACCACGTCGATCGGCACCCCGGCGGCCTTCGCGAGCGACGCCGCCTCCTCGAGGCTGCCCGCCGTCTCGTTGCCGTCGGTGACGAGGAGCATGCGCGCGGTCGTGTCGCCGGGCTGCGTGGCGAGCGCCATGCGCACGCCGGCGGCCAGGTCCGACGCCTGCAGGTCGCCCACGTGCCCCAGGAGCGAGGGCTCGCCCGCATCCGCGGGCATCGAGGCGATCACCGGGTCGCGCGCCACGGTCACCGCGCCCACGCGGTCCTCGGGTCGTTCCTTGCGGACCACCGCCTCGCGCACCGCGCGGTCGGCGGCGGTTCGCAGCTCGAGGGGCACGCTGTCGCTCGCATCGGCCACCACGAGCACCGTCATGGCGTCCGTCTCGCGCACGACGCTCGGCCGCGCCACGGCGAATGTCAGGAGCAGCAGCACCACGATCCGCAGCGCCAACCCGCCCCATGCCTTCCACGGCCCGAGCACCGCGACGCTGCGCCGGGCCATCCACCAGAAGGGGATCGCCAGCAGGAGGATCGCGAGCGCAACGGGATGTTCGAGGGTCACGGTCACGGCGCGGGAACCACGCTACTTGAGGCTCCGTCCGCCGTGGCCTCGGCGCGCAGCGATCCAAGCGGCGCGGCCAGCACCCGCGAGTGCCCGGAATCGAGGATGAATGCCTCGCCGCCGCGCACGCCCACCGCCCACGGGAAGCGCAGCGCGTTCTCGCCCGAAGGCAGCGACCGCACCCGGTCGCCGTCGATCACGTGCAGCACCGTCGGCACCGGCGCACGGTCCACCCGGCGCGCGATGCCGAGCGACCGCCCGTCGCGCAAGTCGATCCACTGCAGCCGGTGGTTTCCGAACTCCGTCACGAGCGCCGTGCCGTCCGGCAGCACCTCGAGGCCGTAGGGATAGGCCAGCTGCCCGGGCCCGGCACCCGCCGTGCCGAACGCGCGCAGCGGCGTGCCGTCGAGCGACAGCACCTGCACGCGGTGGTTGCACGCATCGCAGACCACGAGCTCGGTGCCGTCCGCGGAGAACCCGATCGACTGCGGCCGGTCGAACTCTCCGGGCGCACGGCCGTTGCGGCCGATCACGCGCAGGAAGGTGCCGTCGGTCGCGAACACCTGGATTCGGTCGTTGCCGCCGAACTCCGACACCCACAGGTTCCCGTCGGGGCCGATCTCTGCGTCGCAGGGATAGACGAACTGCCCGGGGCCCGCGCCGTAGGACCCGATCCGCAGCAGCTCGGTGCCGTCGGGGGCGTAGCAGATGACGCGGTGGTAGTGCGTGTCGGCCACCCACACGCGGCCGTCCGGGCCGATGCCGAAGCCGGTCGGCTTGCCGAGCGCCTGCTCGGGCATCGTCCACTCGGAGACGTAGCGACCCTCGGGCGTGAAGCGCTGCACGCGCGCGCGACGGTCGATCACCAGCACGCTGCCGTCGCGCGGGTCGATGTCGAGCGCGCGCGGGTACTCGAACTGCCCGCGTCCGCGACCGGCGGCGCCGAACCAGCGCGTGGCCTCGACCGCCACCGACCCGGGCGGGAGCGCCGCCTCGCGGCAGCCGCCGACGAACAACGGAAGCGCCGCCAGCATGGCGAGGGCGGCACCGCGCAGCCGCTCGGCACGCGCCACGAGCCACGCCACCGACCAACCCGCCGCGCCGGAGACCACCAGTACCGCGAGCAGCCCCCCGAGCACCGTCGACGGCTGCTGGTAGTGGATCGCGTTCAGGAGCGAGGATGCCGACCACGCCCAGCCGGGGGGCTCGAGCCGCGCGCTCGCGATCACCTCGCCGGCCGCGAGCGCGGTGCCGCACGCCGCCGCGGCGAGCCACGCGCCGCGCGCTTCCGGCGCCAGCGCCGCCACACGCCTGCCATCCCGACGCCGTCGACCGCGCGCAGGTCGCGTCGCTCGACCGTTTCGCGCAGGGCGGGCATCCGTCCGAGCCAAGCGCCCACCACGCCGAACCGCCCGACGTGGCAGAGCGCGATGATGGCCGGCGTGTCGTAGACGAGCGGACCGAGCACCGGACCGTTCCACGCGGACACGAGGCTCAGCGCGAACACCGTGGCCGGCACGGCGGCCGCGAACGTCCAGCCTGCGAGCATCGCGCACTCGGCAATGCGCGCCGTGCGCGATGCGGCACCCGTTCCCTGCCCCACCGCGGCGAGCACCAGGTGCCCGACCGCCACCAGGCCGATCACGGCACCCGCCGCCGCCGCCGTGGCGAAGGTCCCGACGGTGCCGCGCACCGACGTCTCCAGGAACCGGTCGAGCGAGGCTCGGCCGACGATGGCGACCGCCAGCGCGAACGCCGGCACCACGACCGTGAGCGCGACGACGGCCCACGCCATGCGCGAACGCGCCCACCGGCCCTCCGGCGTGCCGCCCTCGCGCGGGCGC
>JBEITQ010000151.1:0-5068 GCA_040374835.1 Phycisphaeraceae bacterium
CAGCAGAGCGAGCCCGAGTACGTGGCCATCTCGCCCGACGGTCGGCACGCGCTCGTCACGCTGCAGGAATCGAACGCGCTCGCGCGGATCGACCTCGAGGCGGCGCGCGTCCTGTCGATGACCGGCCTCGGGCTCAAGGACTTCTCCGCCAGCGGCCTCGACGCAAGCGATGCCGACGGCGCGATCGACATCCGGCCGTGGCCCGTCCTCGGCCTGCGCCAGCCGGACACCGTGGTGACGTGGGAATCCGGCGGCACCACGTGGTTCGCAACGAGCAACGAGGGCGAGGCGCGCGAGACCAAGGCGTTCGACGAGGTGGTGCGCGTCAAGGACCTCGCGCTCCACCCGGACGCATTCCCGGCGGCGACGGCAGACCCGCGCACGGCACGCGACGCCATCGCCGACCCGAAGAACCTCGGCCGGCTGCAGGTGAGCCGCCCCGCCTGCGACCCGGACGGCGACGGCAAGGCCGAGCGGATCGTGGCCTTCGGCGGACGCGGCATCACGGTGTGGCGGCTGGTGGACGGCGTGCCCGCGGTCGCGTGGGACTCCGGCGACCAGGTGGAGCGCACCGTCGCCGAGCGCATGCCCGAGGCGCACAACGGCGACGGCAGGAAGGCGAACTCGAGGGATGCGCGCAGCACGAGCAAGGGCCCGGAGGTCGAGGGACTCGCGCTGGGCATGGTGGGCGGGCGGCGGCTGCTCTTCGCCGGGCTCGAGCGCTCCGGCGGCGTGATGACGTGGGACGTGACCGATCCCGCCGCGCCGGCGCTCCTCGACTACGTGAATCCGCGCGACCCCGCCGCACCGCCCGCCGCCGCCGGCGACGTCGCCCCGGAAGGACTGCTCTTCATCCCGGCTTCGACGAGCCCGAGCGGCACGCCGCTCCTCGTCGCATGCAACGAGCTCAGCGGCACCACCTCCATCTGGGAGGTGCGCGAGGGCCCGGCGCCGGACGCGCGTCCCGACCGCGCGCGGCACGCGCCGCGCTGATCGGCATCGGTACCTTGGCGGGCATGCTTGCCGCCGCCGTCTGCATCGCCGCGCAGGTCGCCTCGCTGCCGCCCGCGCGCCTGATTCCGCCGCCGCCGCCCGCGGACCTCGACGCACTGGTCGCGAAGGAGCTGGGCGCGGACCTCGCCGCCGCGCGGCGCTGCCTGCTCGAGAACGGCATCGCCCCTGAGCGGCGTCGGGCGGCGGCGGTCACGCTCGCGAAGGCCGTGGGCACCCGCGATTCAGGCGCCGTCGCGGCCGTGATGGACGCCATCGCCGAGTGCGCCGGCACCTGCGGGGCCACGCGCGACCTCGCGGACCTCCTCGCGTCGATGGCCGCCGAGGCATCGAAGGACCCTGCCGTGCTCGAGCGGCTCTCGACCGCCGCGCGCGACGCCGCCAGCCCGCTTCGGCTCGCGGCACTGCGCACCCTGGCCGCCATGGCGCCCGAGGCACGGCCGGAAGCCGTGCGTTCCGTCGCCATTCGCACGATCGCGCTGAAGGCCGTGCCCGGCGCGATGAAGTACGACGTGACCGAGGTGCGCGCCACGCCGGGCGAGGTGCTCGAGTTCGTGATGGAGAACCTCGACTCCATGCAGCACAACCTGCTGGTCACGGCGCCGGGCAAGATGCCCGAGGTCGGCGTCGCCTGCGACAAGATGGGCGAGACGCTCGAGGGCAAGGGCCGGCAGTTCGTGCCCGACCTGCCGTCGGTGCTGGCGGCCATGGGACTCGTCGACCCCGGCAAGACCGGGCGCGTCTTCTGGGTCGTGCCCGACAAGGCCGGCACGTACCCGTTCGTGTGCACCTACCCGGGCCACTGGCGCACGATGAACGGCAAGATCAAGGTGACGGCGCCGACGCCAAGGTGAGCGCCGGCGCCGATGGTCCCGCGGAAGCGGTATCCGTCAGTCGTCAGTGGCGGGGCCGAGCGGGTCCCAGATCAGCTTCTGGGTGTTCCAGTCGCCGCCCTCGCCGCTCGGGTTTCGGTTGCCCTGCACGTTCGTGGTGGCCTCGTCATTGAGGACCCAGCCCACGTGGCCGTCCGCGTAGAGCATGTGCCCGCCCTTGAAGTGGCGCGCCGCAAAGCGCTTCCAGTCGGTGCGGTGGCGCGACAGGTCGGCGCCGTAGAACGGGTCGCTCGCCGGGAGCTCGTTGCGGTTGGCGCGCATCTCAAGCATCAGCACCGTCTTGTCGGAGAACTGGATGTTGGCGAGGCGCATCGCGACGTTCGGCGAGTACTCGGCGATGTTCGCGTCCTTGAGCAGCGTGTTGTTCAGCTGGCTGTTGGGGACGTAGTTGAAGTAGAACTGTCGTCGGAACCCGCCCGGGCCGGGCTGCCCATAGCCCCATGGGTCGGTGTTCTCGGGTTCCGCCGAGGGATCGACGAAGATCGAGTCCGGGTCGTCCCAGGCGGGCACGTTGCGCTGCTCCTGGAACGCGCGCTCGTTGATCTCGCGGTACGGACGCTGCCCGACCATCGGCGGCACGGCGTTCGCCCAGTACTGCGGCACCGTGAGGTTGGTCGCCATGCCAGAGAGGTCCTTGAGACCCTCCCAAGGCAGGCGTTCCTCGTTCATGCCTGCCCACGCGATGGTGCCCATGCCCCACTGGCGCAGGTTGGACTGGCTCTTGGTGGCTCGGCCGGAGGCGCGCACCATGCCGAGGCCGGGAAGCAGGAGCCCGATGAGGAGCGCGATGATGCCGACCGTGACCATCAGTTCGACGATGGTGAACGCGCGGGGGGAACGGGAACGGTTGAGGGTCATGGATCGGTGGTGGGAAGGGGTGCGGCCAATCGCGTGTCCGGGGCTCACACCACGCCCCAGGACGCCAGCAGCCGGCCGAGGTCGTTGCCGTCGACGAAGCCGTCGCCCGTGAGGTCCGCCGGGCAGGAGGCCCCGCCGCACGCGCCCCAGGCCGCAAGCATGAGGCCGAGGTCGTTGCCGTCGACGAAGCCGTCGCCGTTAAGGTCGGCCGGGTTGGACGGCCCGCTCCACTCGCAGCCCGAGCCGAGCAGGGCGGCGAAGGACTGCGAGACCACGGACGTGCCCGGGCAGGACACCCACGTGTTCGGCCGGCCGAAGGTGCTGGCCGAGCCGGAATCGTCGAACCATGCGGACGGTCCGGTGCGGCGGGCGGGGTCCTGGCGGAGCCGGCCGACGTCCTCGGCGTTGACGTTGCCGCCGTTGTAGGCCGTCGATCCCTCGCCCATGCGGCCCGTCATCGCGGCGCCGGACGCGTCAACGGCCCGCAGCGTCCAGCGGTCATTCGACGTCGTGAAGCCGCCGGACACGTGCCCGGCCCTCGTCGACGTGGTCGAGGCGACCAGCGACGTGTCGAAGGTGTTCACGTTCACCCAGGTGTCGGTGGTGCCGTCGTACGACACGTCGGTATTCAGTCCGCCCTGCACCGAGGTCTTCTCGATGAAGGTCACGATGGTGCCGATGCGCAGGTCCGACCAGAACGCGGCGTTCGAGAGCTTGATCGCGCCCGACGCGCCGGTCTCGGTCCACTGCAGCTCCCAGCCGCGCATGTCGAGGTGGTCGCTCAGGACGACGAGCTCGAACCAGTTGCCGCCGTTGCCGAGGATTCGCCCGAACTGGGAGTCGGAGGCGACGCCCGGGGGGTTGTTCGCATCCTGCGCGGCGGTGCCGCCGCCGAGGAACTGGTCGCTGCGGACCGCGTTGTACTCGTTGAGCGCGAGCGGCAGGCACCCGGCGCACGACTCGGAGAGCACGGGCGCGCGGAGCGCATCCATGTTCTGGCGGCGGCGGCAGCCGACGTCCGCGGGATCGACGCTCTTCCACGTGTTCGGCGAGCCGAAGCTGGAGGCGTTGGCGTCCTGGTAGTTGGAGAAGACGGTGGTGGAAGGACCCGGATCCTCGCGCAGCGCACCGACCTCGTTGCTGCTCACGCCGCTCATCCCGTTGCCCGTGTCCTCGCCGATCAGGCCGATGGCCACTTCGCCGTCGGCCTTCAGGATCTGCGCCCACCAGCGCTGGTGGTCGACGTAGAGCTTCTGGTTCGAGGGCGGGGTGGGCAGGCCCGACGGGAACGAGACGACGTTCCACGTGGACTGGAGCAGGTCGGAGCTCCCGAGGTGGACGTTGATCCACCAGTCGTCGAGGCAGGGGTCGAACGACAGGTCGGTGTCCAGGCCGCCCTGCGCCGTCGTGTCGCGGGTGATGGTGATGATGGTGCCGGCCCGCACGTCCGACCAGAGGGCGGCCTGCGTGAAGGCGATCTCGCCCTGCGGCACGGTGCCGTCGGCGAACCAGATGATCTGGCCGTTGGTGGTCGGCAGGCCGGTGGTGCTCGGCGGGCCCGCGGAGACCCACTGGATCTTCCAGCCACGCAGGTCGGCGTGGTCGCGGGTGACGACCAGCTCGACCCAGTCGCCGCCGTTTCCGATGCGGCGGCCGAAGAACGGGTCGATGTCCGGCGATGACTCGCCGGCGCGCACGCAGGTCTCGCCCGCGGCGAGCTGGCCGCAGCCGAGCCAGCGGTCGTCGCGCACGGCGTTGAACTCGTTGACGATGAGGTCGGAACCCGCGAACGCCGCGGACGCGACGGCCAGGGGGGCGATGGCGATGCTGGTACGGGTCTTCATCGAACGGGTCTCCGGGGTGAGGGCGTCCACGATCCTCGCTTTTGACGACGGAGCACACCCAAAGGCCGTTCAGGTTGCGTTCGGTTCCCGTTCAACCCATGGCAGAACACCGCCCGCATCCGATCTGAACCGGGGATTTACGTGACTTCAGGGCTGGCCGGGGCACCTTCCCGTCGACGCGGCGCCTCCCTCGCCGCGGTCCCCCAGCGTTCCCTTTCCAGGAGTTCCCGAATCATGAAGTCTGCCGCCTGCGCCGCCCTCGGCGCCCTCGCCGTCGCCACCTCCGCGTCCGCCAGCATCCGCATCACCGAGGCGATGAGCTCGTCCGGGACGGGCGGGACCGCGGACTGGTTCGAGGTCACCAACTACGGTTCGAGCGCGGTCGACATCAGCGGCTGGCGGATGGACGACAGCAGCTTCGCGTTCGCCAACTCGGTGCTGCTCTCGGGCATCACCAGCATC
>JBEITQ010000023.1:0-13513 GCA_040374835.1 Phycisphaeraceae bacterium
GCCGAGGGGCAGCGCCTGGGGACGCCGCAGTACATGGCGCCGGAGCAGTGGCTGCACGGGGCGTCGGCGGCCGACGCCCGCAGCGACGTGTACGCCCTCGGCGTGCTGCTTGCGGAACTGGTGCCCGAGGCGATCCGCGACCGCGACCTGTCGGCCATCGTGGCGCGCGCGACGGCGCACCATCCCGACGACCGGTACGCGACGGCGGACGCGCTCGCCGAAGACGTCCGCCGCTGGCTTGGCGGGCGCGCGGTGGCGGCGCGCCGGCGGCGGGCCGCCGAACGCATCATCCGTGCGGCGCGGGCGCATCCGCGCACGGCGGTCGCCGGCTCGGTCGCGGTGCTGGTCCTTGCGGTGCTTGCGGTGCTCTGGGGGAGTGCCGCGCTCGAGGCGGAGGCGGCGCGGGGACGCGCGGACGCCGCCTCGACGAGTTCGGAGCAGTCGCTGCAGATGGCGCGCGCGATGATCGAGGAGCTGGTGGCCGAGGAAGCCGCCGCGGAGACCGCGGACGCGTCGGCCGAGACCCTGCGGCGCGTCGAGGCCCTGGTGGACCGGATGGCGGTCGATGACCCGCTCACGGGCGGTCGGTTGGCCGCGTCGGTCGCGCAGGCGCAGGTCGCGGCGTGGGACCGGCTCGGCGCGCACCGGCTGCTGATGCGGTCCCTGCGCCGCGTGCTCGAGGCCGACCCGCAGGGCCGGTCGCTCGCCTACCGGGAGCTCCTGGAGCCGTCCTACCGGGTGCTCTTCCGCCTCGAGCGCGACGTGGCACGCGTGATCGGCCCGGACATCTTCGGGCCCGCGGCGGCCGACGGCCGGATGGCCACGCGCGAGTACCAGTCGCTCGCGCGCATCGGCCTGACGGAGTTCGCGCCGTGGCCCTCCACCGTGCACGTCGACGATGCCGACGTGCGTCTCGGCATCGCCGCGATGTACGCGTCGATGGTGCCGGATCCGGAGGCTGCGGCCGTCGAGCTGGCGCTCCATCGCGTCGGCGTCCTCAGCCTGAAGCCCGGCCATCCGGGTGCCGTCGAGGAGATGCGCGCGGCGGTCCGCTTCGTCGCGATGCGACTGCCGGCCTGCGACTCCGACCGCGTCACGGCCGAGCACCACCTGCGCATGGTCGAGATGCTCGCCGGTTTCGCGGGCCTGGACCAGGTGCAGGCGCAGCAGCTCGTCTTCGAGCGCATCCTGCATGTGCGCGGCCGGGGTTCGGCAGGGGCGTCGCGTGCCGCGTTCAACCTGGCGTGCGCATGCATGGCATCGTGGGAGCCGGCGAACGGGTTCTCCGCCTTCGCCCCGTTCCTCGAGGACGAACTCGCGCGCACCGAGCCGGGCGACCCGTGGCGACGGTGGTTCCTCTCGTACTTCTGCCGCATCGCATGGTCGGCCTGCGAGGACGATGCAGCGCTGGCCCTGGGGCTGCAGATGCTCGCCGAGGACGTCGCGGTCGGCGCGCCTCCGGACGGCATGACCGCGCAGTCCGCGCGCGTGCTGGCGGCGGCATGGGCCGAGCGCGGCGACGACGCCGCTGCCGCCGCGGTGGAGGGTCGCTTCGGCGTGGAGCGCGAGGCGGGCGGCGCCGAGCGCCCGTTCCGATTCCGCGACTAGGGGGCGAGCGGGGGGATCCGGGTCACGCCGTAGTCGTGTTCGATGCTCCGCGCACCCGCCTCGTCTCCCCAGTGCGCGAGCGCCGCCGCAGCCGCCCGGGCGGCGTTTGCGGCCACGCCGTCGTGCTGGGGGCTGCCGTGGATCCAGAGGTCGTCGAGGAGCACCTGCATCCCGGCCGCGTAGGCCGTCTCGTAGTCGCACGCCAGGAACGCCACGGGCGCGAAGTAGGCGAGGTACCAGCGGCGGAGTCCGTCGGCGTGCACCTGGCGCGACATCTCGGGCCAGAGGAAGCGTGCGAACGCGTCGTAGGAGCCCTCGATGTCCCCGAGGGTGGCGGCGTTCATGCACAGGTTCCAGTGGGCGTTCACCGTGAGGGGCGACCGCGGGCCGAGCGCGTGCTCGCAGCGTGCGGCCAGCAGCATGAACTCCTGGACGACGTGCGGGGTGCTGCCGTTGGCGATGGCGTCGGTCAACGCGTGCCGCAGCTCGGCGCTGAGGCGCTGCTCGTCGTGCGGGGGGAGCCGGTCCTGGACGAAGGCGATCGCCGCGTCCGACTCGGCCATCGCCCATGGGTGGCCTTCGCAGCGCCGCAGCACCGCCACTCGGTGCATCGCCAGCTCGAGCTGGGCCTGCTCCGGGTCCTCGATGAACGATGCATAGACCGAGGCGACCCGCAGCCGGTCCTCCATCTCGTCGACCGTGCCGTTCACCGGCCACGGGATGGTGGAGTCGAGCGTGTGCCGCAGCAGCTCCTGCGTCCCGGGGTCGGCGAGCGCCGGCGTCCCGGCCACGTCGGCGAACACCAGCGGTCCGAGGCTGCTGGCGCCCACGCGGTCTCCCCGAAGCATCAGCCGGTGCCAGGACCGCGCGAGTTCGCGGAACGCATCGGTCTCGCCCGCCGGGTCCGTGGCGACCACGCGGCGGATGGACCGGTCGACGAGGTCGAAGGCCGCGCGGCGGTCCCACTGGTCGGCGTAGCCGTCGGCGACCACCGCGGCCAGGCGTGCGGCGACCAGCGGATCGTCGTCCGCCACGCGGTCGATCAGCCGCTCGATGCGGGCGAAGATGGCCACGGCGGCGGCGGGATCGCGGCTCGCACGCTGCTGCGCAACCAGGTCGCTGATCATGTCCTTGGCAAGCAGGAAGGTCCGCTGCGACTGCTCGGTGGCCAAGTTCGCCGCGGCACGCTCGCGGGCGGCGGTCGTCGATGCGCTCATCCACGACGCAGCGAGCGCCAGCAGCGCAAGCAGGGTGGCGCCGGCCGCCGCCACCGTGCGCGGGTGTCGCCGCATCAGGCGCAGCATGCGCTCGACCGGCCGCGACGCGCGCGCCGAGACCGGCAGCCCGTCGAGCCAGCTCCGGATGTCCTCGGCGAGCGCCGCGGCGGATGCGTAGCGGTCCGACGGGTCCTGCGCCGTGGCGCGGGCCACGATCGCGTCGAGGTCGCCGCGGCACTGTGCGCCGAGGGCCTCCGGGGTCGCCTGCCGCGCAGCCGCGTTCCGCACGGCACGCTCGGGATCCTCGGCCGCGACCGACGCGATCCACGACGACGGGCGCGACACCGACGGCACCTCGAGCGGCGTGCGGGGCAGGGCGGCCGGCGGCCCGCCGACCAGGAGTTCCGCAAGCAGCACGCCGAGGGCGTACACGTCGCTGCGGGCGTCGGCCGCCGACGCCCCGTGCAGCCACTGCTCCGGCGCCATGTACTGCGGCGTCCCCAGGCGCTGCCCCTCGGCCGTCCGCGCGCCCTCGCCCTCGCCGGGCTCCAGCGCCTTGGCCACCCCGAAGTCGATGACCTTCGGCGTCGTGCGCCCCGATCCAAGCGACACCAGCACGTTGCCCGGCTTGATGTCCCGGTGGATCACCCCCTTCTGGTGCGCATGCTGCACGCCGTCGCACACCTCGGCGAAGAGCGCCATGCGCTCGCGCACCCCCAGGCGCACGGCATCGCAGTGGCGCGTGATCGGCGGCCCGTCGATGTAGGGCATCGCAAACCACGGCCGGCCGTCCTCGGTCACGCCGGCGTCCAGCACCGAGGCGACGTTCGGGTGGTCCATCCGCGCCAGCGCCTGGCGCTCGGCGCGGAAGCGCGCCATCACCACCGACGACGACGGGTCGCGCCGAAGGAGCTTCAGCGCCACCAGGCGACGCACCGGCTCCTCCTGCGAGGCAAGCCACACCGTACCGAACCCCCCCTCCCCGAGCACCGACACCAAGGCGTACCGGCCGACACGGCCGAGCCCATCGTCTATGCCGCGCTGCACCTCCGCGCTGGCGCTCGCCAGCAGTCGGTCAAGCTCGGCCATCGTGGCCGGTCCCGGGGGCGTGGCGTCATTGGTGGCGGGATCGTCGGCTTCCCCGGAAGCTGTCACATCATCTCCCGGCATCCTCCGTGGATGCTACCAGCCTGCGCGTGACTCAGCTCCGTCCGCGCACGATCGCGCGTGCCAGGCGCTCCCGGCCCGCGGCGAAGTCGCGCTGGGCCGTGGCAACGCTGATGGCGAGCATCTCGGCGACCCGTTCGAGCGGGATCCCCGCGACCGCATGGAGCGTCACCACCTCGACCTGGCGCGGGTGGCGCGCGGCGATCTCGATCATGGCCTCCTCGAGCCGCGACAGCTCGTCGCGGTCGGCGACGTGCGTCGTCCCGCCGACGATCGATCCCTCGGCCTCGGTGTCGAGGCGCTCGGTGATCCGCGCGTCGCGCTTGCCTGCCAGGCGCTTGCGGCGCCGGTCGGCGATCACGCGGGTCATGAACACGCTGGCCAGTCCGCGCAGGTGAGACTTGGTCTCGGGAAGCTCGCGCTGGTTCATCAGGCGGATCACCGCCTCGGTGACGAGCGACGAGGGCGCGAGCGCCGCGGCGCCGAACCCCGCGGTCTCGTGCTCGGCACGCAGGGTTCGCTCGGCGACCTCGCGCAGGCTCTCGTAGTGCGCGGTGACCAGTTCCGCGAACGCGCGCTGCCGCGCGGGGTCGTTGGCGTCGGGACCGCGCCCCGGAGTCTCGTCGTCCTTCCGTGCCATGCGTCCTCATACCCCGCGCGTGCGCGGGTCCCAGATCACCTTGTGCATCTGCACCTGCATGCGGACCGGCAGCCGGTCGGCCAGGATCCATGCGGCCAGTTCGCGCGGCGCGAGCCCCGGCGTGCCCGCGACCTCGGCCCCGCGCGGCTGTTCCCACGCGGCACCCACCAGGATCGCGCGCAGCGAACCCTCGCGCACCCGCCGGTCCAGCCCGTGCGCGGCGATCTGCGCGCGCGCCCAGTCGTAGTCCGCGCGGTCGGTGACCACGAACTTCACCTCGTCCCGCGCGCGCAGGTCGGCAAGGTTCGACCAGAGGTTGCGGTCGCACTCGCCGCTGCCCGGCGTCTTGAGGTCGAGGATCCGGATCGACCGCGGGTCGCAGGGCGAGATGTCGACCGCGCCCGAGGTCTCGATGAGCACCGTGTTCCCGGCGTCGCAGAGGAGCCGCACCAGGTCGAACGCGCGGCGCTGCGCGAGCGGCTCGCCCCCGGTCAGCTCGACGAGCGGGCATCCGATCGCCGCGACGCGGTCGAGGATGTCGCCGACGGTGGCCGTGGCCCCCTCACGGAAGGCGTACTCGGTGTCGCAGTACGTGCAGCGGAGCGGGCACCCGGTGAGGCGCACGAAGGTGCACGGCTCGCCCGCCCACGTGCTCTCGCCCTGGATCGAGTGGAAGATCTCGTTGAGCCGCAGGGTGCCGGCGCGCGGATCATCCGCCGCGGGGCGGCCGAGCACCGCGCCGGCCGCGGCCGCCTTCGCGCCCGAGCAGGTCGGCATCAGGTGCTGGAGGGGATTCGTGGCCACCGGGCAAAAATGTATGCGGGAGGCGCCTTCCGGCGCCTCCCGCGAATGCCCAGAAGAGGACTCGAACCTCCAAGGGATTGCTCCCACCAGCACCTCAAGCTGGCGCGTCTGCCAATTCCGCCACCTGGGCGTGGCTGCCGGGCGGGGGGGTGCTCCGCTCGGCGAGGGTCAAAGTATAGCAGGGGCCGCGGAAGGCCCCGCCGCGCTCAGTCCCAGGCGCCGAGCAGCATGCCCATGTCGATGCCGTCGACCACGCCGTCGTCGTTGAAGTCGGCGGAACCCGCCGAGCCCCATTGCGCCAGCAGGATGCCGAGGTCGATGCCGTCGACCACGCCGTCGCCGTTGAGGTCCTCGGGCGTGGGCGGCGTGCAGTCGAGGCTGACGGCCCAGACGCGCACGTCGTCGACGCCGGCTTCGACCGCGGATCCGGCCGCGAGGTCGCGGGCGCGGACGCGCAGGCGGAGCTGGTTCGTCGGCGTGACGAAGTCGGCCACGCGGTGGCTGCGGAAGACCCACGCGCGCGCATTCTCCGTGACGTCCTCCACCAGCACCCAGGTGACGCCGCCGTCGACCGACAGCTCGATCGGCATGCTGTCGGCATTGGGAGCGTTGCCGGCTTCGTTGGAGTACCAGCGCCAGTAGCTGAACCGGGGGTCGCCGAGGCCGGTGATGTCGTAGTTGGGCGAGACCAGCGTGGTCTGGCCGCCATCGACGTCGGCGGCACCGAGGCTGCCGCCGACCGCACCCTGGCCGGTGATCCAGCAGTTGACGCCGGGTGCCGGCGTGCGGTCGTCCTCGGGCTGCGCGGGAGTGCCCCCGCTGGCGGTTCCCACGGGGTCGACGCGCGTCCACAGCCCGGAGGTGGCGGCGTCGCCCGTGGCCCCGACGGTCCATCCCTCGTTGGATGCCTCGAAGCCGCTGGCAACCACCTGGGTCTCGCTGGACGCCCAAGCGAAGGTGGCGGCGTGCACCTGGCTCGGCGCGCCGGGCGGGCTGGTGACGCCCGTGCCCGAGGCCGACTGCGCGAAGACGTAGTAGTCGACGCGCGAGCCGCACGTGCCGGCCGGCAGCGTGCCTTCGAAGGTGTTGGGCGCGACCTGGACCGGCGTGGTCGCGGTGAACGTCGTGGAGGGCTGGGCCCGCACGAGCATCCGCACCGACTGCGGGTTCAGCGCCTCGGCGACCGGGGTCACCGTGAAGCGGACGGCGGTGCCGCCCGTCGGGCGCGCCGTGGTCGGCAGGCCTTCGGGGTAGTCGAACCGCAGCGCGGTCACCGCCGGCCCGGGCATCGCGTGCAGCGCGAAGGCGCCGTTGATCAGCGCGTAGTTCGGGGTGCCGTCGGCCAGGTTGGCGTTGTCGTCGTCGAGCGTCAGGAAATGCGTGGTGATCGCCGGCGTGATGGTGGTGACCGCCCCGTGCAGGAGCGCCGAGTTCACCGCCAGGTCCTCGACCATCTGGCGGTACGTCGTCGGGAACGCGTTGCGGAAGTTGGTCCGCATGTCCCACACGCAGCCCGACAGCAGCTGGCCGCAGGCGTGGATGGCGCTGCCGCACGACGAGCAGCCGCTGGCGAAGTACTGGCAGTTGTTGCTCGCGTTGCGGAGGCCGCTGGCGCAGGTCTGGAAGCCGACGCCGAGCGCGCTCTCGTCGGTGACCAGGACACCCATGATGTCGCCGAATCCCTCGCCGTAGGCACCCTGGCCGCTGCCGGCGCGGTTCACCACGTGGTGGCCGTACTCGTGGTGGACCACGGTCGAGAAGGCGGTGCTGTTGCAGCCGCCGCCCGAGGGGTAGAAGTTGATCGAGGCGCCGTCGTAGAAGGCGTTGCAGGTGCCTGACACCCGCACGTTGATCTGGAAGGACTGCTGGTTCGGGATCGTCGGGAAGTTCGGGCTTGCGCGCACCACCAGGTCACGAACGATGTTCGAGTGGAGGTAGGCGTTGACCTGGGCGCGCAGGCCCTGGTCGAGGTTGTCGGGGCTGTGCACGAAGTCGACGGGCCCGCCGGACGTGGTGGCGATGAGCTCGCTCACCGGCCCGAGCACGTCGCTCATGGCGAACCAGCGCCCCTCGGTGCGCGAGGCGACCGAGACCGGGCCGGTCACGCCGGGGACGGTGACGGCGCCGTTGGCGTCGGCGAAGTAGTTGGTGCCGCCCACCGTGACCCGCGCGTACGGCAGCGGGGTGGCCGCCTCGGGGTCGCACTCCGCGGCACGGTTGCCCTGCGTGGCCTGGCCGCGCACGGTGACCGGGACGTCCGCGTGGCGGATCATGCTCTCCTGGTGCAGGATGGCGCCGGTCTCCGCGTCGACGACGAACTCGATGCGCTGGTACGAGTCCGGGTCCCAGTGTCCGCCGCCCACGGCCTCGAACTTGACGGCCAGGCGCGGCTCGGCCGCCTCGCGGTCGATGCCCGCCCAGATGACGTATGCGGCGGGCCCGACCTCGGGCTTTGAGCGGAACTGGTTGAGCGCATGGCGCGTCCAGACCTTGGGGTCCGACGGAAGTCCCGGGCCCAGGCGGTCAAGCTGCGCGTCGACGGCGCGCACGTCCCACAGCGTGCTCGAGGCGAGCACCGCGGGGAAGGCGTCCATGTTGCGGACCAGCACGAAGAGGTGCGAGCGGTAGACCGGGATGCCGCGGTGGAACTGCGACCACGCCAGGCCGGTGAACTTGAAGCCTCCCACCTCGCGGTCGGGCATCACGCCCACCATGTGGTCGCCGGTCTCGTAGGGGCCGACCGGAAGCAGGCTCCTCGGGTCGACGCCCCACAGCGCGCGCGCGTTCGCCTCGATGAAGCGCGAGGCGCTCTCGGCGGGCGACGGGCCGGTGCCGAGCCGTCCCCAGACGCACGCGGCCTGCGCACCTTCGATGATCACGTCGCTCTCCGGGTGCGCGGCGCGGAAGGCGTCGAGCACCGCCGAAGACGGGCCGGCCGTCCCGAGGGCCGGTCCGCCGTGCGCGGTCCAGTCGTCGCCGCCCGAGGGCGGGGCGACCTGCGCGAACGCGTTGGCGGCAAGGAGCGTGGCGGCGAGGACCGTGGATCGGGAGGTTCGCATCGGGTCGGTTCTTGGGATCGTGTGGCGGGGCGGGGCGCTGGCCCCTGACAACATTGTTCGCGGTTCTGCGCCATCCGGGACGTGCGAACTTCGTCCTTTGTCCGGACGGCGCTGTCCGATAGCCCGGGAGCGGGCCATCCGATTCCTATACTCGCTTCGTGGCTGGAGGTTCCCGAGATTCCGCGCCGAACGAGCCCACGATCGAGAATCGCCAGGCGCGCCACGACTATGCGATCGGCGACACCCTGGAGTGCGGGATCGAGCTCCTGGGCACGGAGGTGAAGAGCGTCCGGGCCGGACAGGTCAGCCTCGCCGAGGGTTACGTCAGCGCCCGGGCCGAGCCGCCCGAGCTCGTCCTGCACTCGGTGCACATCGCCGAGTACCCGCCGGCCGGAAAGGCCGTCCAGCATGACCCGGTGCGCCCGCGGCGGCTCCTCGCCCACCGCCGGGAGATCCGCAAGCTCGCCGAGCAGGTGAAGCTCAAGGGGTTCACCATCGTGCCCCTCAAGATCTACTTCAAGGGCGGCCGGGCAAAGCTCCTCGTCGGCCTCGGCACCGGCCGCAAGGCGGTCGACAAGCGCCAGGCGATCGCCGCGCGCGAGATGAAGCGCGACATGGACCGGGCGATGCACGGGCGCCGGTGACGGCGCGCGCCGCCGGGGCTACTTGCGGATCTCGATCGTCCGCCCGCGGTCGGCCTCGCGCCGGCCCTCGATGCAGTCGACGATGAGCATGGCCACCGCCTCGGGGGCGAGCGCCGCCGAGGCGGGCACCACCTTCACCGGGAAGTTGCTCCGCAGGAGCGGCGTCTCCACCGCGCCCGGGGTCACGGAGAACGCGCGGATCCCGTGGCGCGATCCCTCGCGGTGCATGCTGCGCACGAAGCTGTCGAGCGCGGCCTTGCTCGCCGCGTAGGCGAAGAAGCCCTGGAACGGGTCGGAGCTCGCGAGCGAGCTGACGTTCACCACGCAGCCGGCCTTGCGCTGCAGGAAGTGCGGCCAGGCACGAACGATGAGGAACGCGGGGCCGAAGGAGTTGTTGAGGAACGCCTCCTCGAGCACGTCCTCGTCGGTGCCCTCGATGGGCACATGCGGCGCGACGCCCGCGCAGTTGACGAGCACGTCGAGCCCGCCGAGCTCGGCGACGGTCCGGTCGACCACCCCCGCGGCGAAGGCGCTGTTGGCGAGGTCGCCGGCCATGACGAGCGCCCGGCAGCCCGCGGCGGCCGCGGCGCATGCGGTGGCGGTGCCGTGGAGCTTCTCGGCGCTGCGGCCGACCAGCGCGAGGGAATGCCCGCGCGCGGCGAGCTCGACGGCGAGCGCGCGGCCGATGCCGCTTCCCGCGCCGGTGACGATCGTGTTCATGGGTTCAGCCCCCTCCGACGAGGCGTGCAACGTCGTTGTAGAAGGTCAGGAGGAAGACGGTGCCGAGCAGGACGAGGCCGACGGTGGTGGCGGCGTTCTGGAACGCGACCGACGGCGCCTTGCCCGTGACCTTCTCGTAGACGAGGTAGAGGAAGAGGCCGCCGTCGACGATCGGCAGCGGCAGGAAGTTGAGCACCGCCAGGTTCACGCTGATCATCGCCAGGAAGAAGACCAGGTACATGGCCCCCCGGTCGGCGACGCGCATCCCGAGGTGGACGATCCCCACCGGCCCGCGCAGCTGGTCGACGCCCACCGTCCCGCGCGCGAGGCGGTCGAGCGTCAGGTACGTCATGATGACGAGCGTCTTCGTCTGGCGGAAGCCCATCGCCACGGCACGGAGCGGGTTGCCGTGCGCGGTGAGCGTGGTCATGAGCGGCGAGAACACCTCCGCCGGCACCGGCGACGCCCAGCCGCGCGCGTGCAGCGCGCGAACGTCCGCGGGCGAGAGCGCCATCGATGCCTCGATCCGGTCGCGACCGGCGGTCGGCGCCTCCAGCACGACGTCGACCGGCGACGCCTCGCCGCGGTCGGCCGCCTCCCGCGTGGCGGCGAGGAACGCCGAGCGCATCGAGGCCCAGTCGGTGACGGGCGTGCCGCCCACCTCGCGGACGGTGGATCCGGGAGGGAGCCCAAGCCCCGCGGCGGGCGTCGGCGCCGAGGCCGCGGCATCGCCCGTGCGCTCGACCGCGGCGGCGATGCGCGGGACGTCGATCGCCGGGAGCATGACGGTGCCGAGCCGCCCGGCGCGGTCGACCTTGACCTCGAGCGCCACCTCGGTGCCGTCGCGGATCACTCGCGCGGGCACCGCGGCGCCCGCGTACGGCGCGATCGCGGCGCGCAGCGCGCCGAGGCGCGGCCCCGGCACGTCGGCGACGGAGAGGATGACGTCGCCGGGCCTCAGGATGCCGTCGTTCGGCGAACCGTCCGCCAGGCGCTCGACGCGCAGGAGCGGCACCAGCCCGAGGAGCCCGGTCTCGGGCGGCGCGCCGGACCCGGCCTGCGCGGGATCCGGGAGTTCCTGCAGGCGCGGCACCGGCACGAGCGTGCGCTCGACGACGCGGCCCGAGGCGGTCTGCCAGGACGTGCGGAAGGGTGCGCCGTTTCCGGCGGCCGCGGCGTCGTCGAGCGCGGCGGTCGACAGCGCGCCGACGGGCTCGTCGCCGTCGCCGTCCATCCACTGCTGCGTCAGGTGCCGGTCGTGCACCGAGCCGGCGGCCGGCGTGCCGACCTGCACCACGAGGAGATCGGCGAGCGGATCGTCGCGGCCGTCGGGCGCGCGTTCGGGCGCGAGGCCCGCGCGGCCCATCGCGTCGTCGAAGGCGGCGCGCTCGTCGGGGCGCACGGCGCCGATCCCGCCTGCGAGGGCGGGCCCGATCCCGATCTGGAGCAGCCCGGTCGCCGGGTCGCGGCGCGGGAGCACGGAGAAGGTCCTGCGCTCGGCGCGGCCGTCCACGGTCCGCGTCACCTCGACGGCGAGCGCCTCGCCCGGCCGTGCCATGGCGCCCGCGATCTGGATGTCGGCGAACGTCTGGACGGGCTCGCCGTCGATCGTCCGCACCACGTCGCCGGTGCGGAGGCCTGCGGCGCCGCCGTCGGCGGCGGCCGCCGTGGCCGCGGGAGAGCCGGGAAGCACGGCGCCCACCACCGGCGCCTCGAAGCGCACGCCGGCCATGAACGCGACCACGAAGAGGACGACCGCCAGCACCAGGTTGGCGATGACGCCGGCCGACACCACCACCATGCGCCGGCCGACGGCCGCCCGCTGGTAGCTGCGAGCGGCGCCCGAGGTGCGGGACGGGTCGAGGTCGTCCTGCCCGAGCATGCGCACGAACCCGCCGAGCGGGAAGAGGCGAAGCGACCACTCGGTCTCGCCGAGGCCGTTGCGGGCCAGTTCCTCGTCGGACATCTCGATGGCGGGCTTGCCGAAGCGCGCGATGGTGGCGGGGTCGGTGCTGCCGGCGCGCCAGCCGATCCCGCGCCGCCACGCGGCGAGCACCGGTCCCAGCCCGATCGCGAAGCTCTCGCAGCGGATCCCCGCGCGCGTCGCGGCCCACCAGTGCCCGAGCTCGTGGACGAAGATCAGGAGCCCGAAGCCCAGGACGATGAGCAGGACGTTCGTGCCGTTTGAGAGGAGCGACATCGGGGGTGCGCGCGGCGCGCCCGAAGCCTAGGCGAAGTCACCGCGCGGCGGCGGCGCGCTCGCCGATCCGCTCGCGCGCGACGGCGCGCGCCTCTCGGTCGGCATCGAGCACGGCCGCCAGCGTCGCGGCCGGCCGCACGGGCAGCGCATCGAGCGTCTCCTCGACCACCGCGGCGATGTCCCCGAAGCGGATGCGCCCGTCGACGAAGCCCTCGACCGCGGCCTCGTTGGCGGCGTTGAAGGTGGCGCCCGCGGTGCCGCCGGCGTCGATCACGCGCTTGGCGAGCCCGATGGCGGGGAAGCGCGCGTGGTCGACGGGCTCGAAGTCGAGCGTGCGCAGCGCGTCCCAGGCGATGGTGGGCGAGCAGCCGGGCGTGCGCCCGGGCCAGGTGAGGGCGTACTGGATCGGCAGCTTCATGGACGGCGGGCTGAGCTGCGCCACCGCGCTGCCGTCGACGAACTCGACGAAGGAGTGCACCACGCTCTGCGGGTGGACGATGGCGTCGATCCGCGAGGAGGGCAGGTCGAAGAGCCAGTGCGCCTCGATCACCTCGAGCGCCTTGTTCATGAGGCTCGCGCTGTCGATGGTGACCTTGCGGCCCATCTGCCAGGTGGGGTGGCGGAGCGCCTCGGCGAGGGTGGCGTCGCGGGTGCGCTCGGGGCTCCAGGTGCGGAAGGGGCCTCCGCTCGCGGTGAGCACCAGCCGGGCCACCTCGGAGGTGCGTCCTGCGCGCAGGCACTGGAAGACGGCGCTGTGCTCGCTGTCGACGGGGATGAGGTCGACGCCCGTGCGCGCGACCGCCTCGCGCACCACCGCGCCTGCGGCCACCAGCGTCTCCTTGTTGGCGAGCGCGACGTGGCAGCCGCGCTCGATGGCGGCGAGCGTCGGGGCGATGCCCGCGGCGCCGACGATCGAGGCCATCACCATGTCGCCCGGCCGCGCCACGCGCTCGACGAGCGCCGTCGCGGCGCCGTCGCCCGCGAAGCACTCGATGCCCGCGGGCATGCCGGCGGCGGACGCCGCGTCCGACATCGCCACGTGGCGCACGCCGAACGCCTCGGCCTGCGAGGCCACGCGCGCGGCGTTCGAGCCCGCGGCCAGGCCGACCACCTCGTAGTCGGGGCCGCCGGATGCCCGCAGGTGGCGGACCACCTCGAGGGTCGCCGTTCCGATCGAGCCGGTCGAGCCGAGGACGATGATGCGCCGTGCGCCGGGCATGCGCCTGTCAGCGATCGTCGCGGCCGCCGCCGGTCGGGGACTTGAGGCGACGCATCCAGCCGGTCACGCTGCGGATCGTCTTCTTCGCCGCATCGAGCGGGGACGCTTCGGTCCCCGGCGCCGATGCCGCGGGCGGGACGGGCGGGGGCCAGCTGCCGCCGCCTGAACCGCCGTCGCCCTCCGGGCGCGCGGGACGCTCGTTCCGGCGTCCCTCGCCATCGCCGCGGCCTTCGCC
>JBEITQ010000012.1:0-18901 GCA_040374835.1 Phycisphaeraceae bacterium
GCATCCGCGGCGCCGCCATCACGCCGTTCCTGCTGGCGGCGGTGCAGCAGTCCACCGGCGGCCGCGCGACGGCTGCCAACGTGGCAGTGCTCGTCGCGAACGCGCGCGCTGGCGCCGAGATCGCATGCGCGCTACACTGACGTCGCCGTCTTCCTGACGGCACCACGCACAGCCCGGATCGGCGGACCTCACCGGAGATGCTTTCGCATCGGCCGGTCCGGCGCAAGGAACATCCCATGACAGTGGTCAGCGGGATCCTCGAGGCGATGAAGGGGTCGCCCGAGGGTCGAATCAGGCAGTTTTCGGATGGCCTCGTCGAGCGCGAGGCCGATCCGTTCGTCCTTCCGGAGTTCATGCAGGAGCACGGCGTCTCGCCGGGCGCGGCGATCGTCGTGGAGGTCGAGGAGCGCCAGTCGCGCCGCTCGCGCCAGCGGCGCATGGTGGCCAGCCGGCTCGTCTCCATCGAGGGCATGACCCCCGAGGAGTACCGCAGGCGCAAGCCCTTCGCGGAACTCACCGCGCTCGACCCGCAGCCGCGCATCTCGCTCGAGCACCGGGGCTGCCCGCCCGCGTGCCGGCTGATCGACATGTTCTGCCCGATCGGCTTCGGGACGCGCGGGCTGGTCGTCGCGCCGCCGAAGGCCGGCAAGACCATTCTGCTCCAGAACATCGCCTTCGGCATCAAGCACAACCACCCCGAGATCGAGCTGATCGCGCTGCTGATCGACGAGCGCCCGGAGGAGGTCACCGACTTCAAGCGCAACGTGCCGGCGCACGTCCTGGCCTCGAGCAACGACCAGGACCTCGACCGCCACCTGTCGCTCGGCCAGTTCGCCATCGAGCGCGCCAAGCGCATGGTCGAGGCGGGCAAGGACGTGGTGGTGCTCCTCGACAGCCTCACGCGCCTCGGGCGGGCGTTCAACAACTCGCGCCGCTACGGCAGCTCCGGCCGCACCATGTCCGGCGGCGTCGACAGCCGTGCGCTCGAGGTGCCCAAGCAGCTCTTCGGCGCGGCGCGCAAGTGCGAGGAGGGCGGCAGCCTCACCATCATCGCCACCTGCCTGGTGGACACCGGAAGCCGCGCCGACCAGGTGATCTTCGAGGAGTTCAAGGGCACCGGCAACATGGAGCTCATCCTCGACCGCACCATCGCCGAGCGCCGGGTCTTCCCGGCGATCAACCTGGCGCAGAGCGGCACGCGCAAGGAGCACCTGCTCATGCCCGAGCGCGAGCTGAAGACGGTCACCGCGCTGCGGCGGCGCCTGATGAACGCGCCGCCGCACGTGCAGATGGAGCAGCTCCTCGCGGCCCTCAAGCGCTTCCCGACCAACGAGGACATGCTCAAGGGATGATTCCCCGGGGAGGGGTTCCTGATACCCTCCGCCCCGCCATGAGCGAAGGAACCGGCTACAGCAACTCGATCCGCGCGGGAGCGTTCCTGCTCACCGGCGCGCTCCTCGGACTCGTCATCATCCTGGTCCTGAGCAAGACCTCGGCCTTCAGCCGGATGAACGAGTACGTGGTGGTCTTCACCATGGAGGACGGGGTCGGCGGCGTCGAGATCGGCTCCGAGGTGCGCGTGGCGGGCCTGAAGGTCGGCCGGGTCACCGAGATCGTCCAGAAGTTCGAGGAGCAGCGCATCGAGGTCCAGGTCGAGATGCGCGCCGAAATCGCCCTGCACAAGGATGCGGTGGTCATCCGGTCGCAGCCGCTCCTCGGGAACTTCAGCTGGCTCAACTTCTCGAGCCTCGGCACCGAGGCCGGCGGCCGCATGGGCCCCGGCGACATGATCGACGCGCGCAAGAGCGGCGGCCTGCTCGCCACCATCATCGGCCCCGCGAACGCGAGCAACGCCGACCGCATGTTCGCCGACCTCGTGGCCTTCACCGGCGCGCTGAACGACTTCGCCAAGGTGCAGTACCCGGAGCGCGTGCTGCCCATCCTGCGCGACGCCAACCAGACCGTCTCCAAGCTCAGCACCGACTACGAGGCCTGGCGCCCGAAGATCGCCGAGGGCCTCGGGGACGCCGCCAGCTCGATGCGCAAGCTCGACGCCACCATGGACGACGTCGGCGCCGTCGCCAAGGACGCGCGCGAGTCGCTCGCGCACCTCAAGGAGAAGAACCTCAGGCAGATCGACGACCTGCTCGAGAGCGGCGTCAAGGGCGCGGACCGCTTCGCCTCGGCGATGGACACCCTCGACGCCGAGCTCGGCGCGCGCATCCCCGACCTGCGCGCCCTGCTCTGGGACCTCCGCCAGGCCGGCGCGCAGGTGAAGCTCGCCAGCATGGAGGTGCGCCGCAGCCCGTGGAAGCTCCTGTACCGCCCCAGCGGCGACGAGCTCGGCCGCGAGAACCTCTACGAGTCCGCGCGCGCCTTCGCCATCGCCAGCTCCGACCTGCGCGTGGCCGGCGAGACGTTCGAGTCCGCGCTGCGCGACTCGCCCGACCGGTTCACGAAGGACGCCAAGTTCCGCGACGCCATCCAGGGCTCGGTGATCGCCGCGATCGACCGCTACGACGTGGCGCAGAAGCGGCTCTTCGACGTGCTGCAGGCCGACTTCAAGGGGATGGGCATGCCCGCTTCCGACCAGGGCACGGTGGCCGCGCCGATCGCCGCCCCGGCCCCGGCCGCGCCGGCGCCCGCCGGCAAGTGACGCGTGGCGCGTGACCGCAACAACATCGCCGCGGGGTTCGCGGTGGGCGCCGCGCTCGCCGCATCGCTTGCGGGCGTGTTCGCCTGGACGGCGTGGCAGCGGCGCGGGCTCGTGCCCTACGTGGTGCACTTCAGCGGCGAGCAGGGCGTGTACGGGCTGAAGGAGGGCTCGCCGATCCTGGTGGGAGGCATGCCGCTCGGCGAGCTCGAGCGGATCGAGCCGGCCATGGAGGACGGGCACGTCCACGGGTACGACGTCCACATCCGGGTCTCGCGCACCGTGCCGCTCTACGCCGCCGCCAAGGTCGGCCGCGGGCCGGGGTCGGTGAGCGGCGACACGCAGATCGAGGTCTGGGACACGGGAGAGCGCGAGGCGAGGCGGAGCTCCGACCGCGACGACGACGCCCCGGTGGCCGCGGGCGCCGAGTTCCGCGCCCGTGACGCGGACGCGTTCAAGACCTACTTCGGGCTGTCGCTCGGCGGGCGGATCCGGGAGCTCGTGCAGTCTTGGGCGCCGGACGAGCCCGGCACGGGCCTGCCCGCGCGCCTGGAGACGATGGGCGAGGACATGTCCGCCCGCTTCCGCGAGATGCGCGCGGCGGCGGCCGCGCTCACCGACCGCGTGCGCGAGGACGGCACGCGGTGGCAGGAGGAGCTGAAGGCCGCGCGCGACGCCGCCGACTCCGCGATCGCCAAGCTCGGCACCGCGAAGGATGCGCCGCAGACGGCCCTGGTCCCCCAGATGCGGCAGGCAAAGGCCGACCTCGACTCTCTCTCGTCGATGAGCTTCGACCGCGCCGACCAGGCCGACGCGCTGGCCACCCGCGCCATCGACCGGGTCCGGCACATGCGCGTGGCCGGCGGCGAGCTGGCCGACCTGCTGCTCGGTGCGGACGGCTCGGTCACCGACCTGCAGCGGTTCGCGGCCGACTTCGCGATCGCCGCGCAGGAACTGTCCGCCACCGAGCGCGAGGCGGTCACCAACCCGCTCGGGCTCCTCGGCGCGCCGGACCCGTCGCCGCGCTCGCTCGAGGCGCGGACGGAGTTCGCGCGCGCCTATGCCGAGTGCGCGGTCGAATGGCGCCACGCGATGAAGTCGATCGAGCTGGCGCTCCAGCGCGACCAGGCGGTGCTCGCCTCGCAGCCGGCGCTCGCCGAGCTCCTGCGCAGCCGGCTCGACGCGTCCACGCGGCGCTTCGAGGATGCCTCGAGGCGCATGGCCGACCTCCTGGTCGGCGAATCGCCGGCGCCATGACCGGCGGGGCGCCCCCCGTGCCCACGATCCGCGCGGACCCCGCGGACCCGCGCCTTGCCCCGTACCGCGGGGTGCGCGACGCCGACCTCCGAGGCCGCGACGGTCTCTGCTGCATCGAGACGCCGCGGGTGGTGGCGCGGTTCCTGGCATCGGTGCTGCGCGCACGCGAGCGCGGCGGCGACGCGCGGGACGCCCTGCCCTGCGTGCCGCGCAGCGTGCTCTGCGACCCTCGCGGGCTCGAGTCGCTCGCCGGCCTGCTGCGCCGGCGTCCCGAGGTCGACGTCTTCCTGGCCCCCGACGACCGCACGGTGACGGAGATCTCGGGCTACGGCCTGCACTCGGGGGCCCTGGCCGTCGGCGTGCGCCGCGACGAGCCGCACCCGGAGTCGCTGGCGGGCGCCGACGGCACGCTTGCCGCCTGCGACGGCGTGGTGCACACCGACAACCTGGGCGCGATCTTCCGCAACGCGGCAAGCTTCGGCGCCGCCGGCGTGCTCCTCTCGCCGAACTCGAGCGATCCGCTGCTGCGCAAGACGATCCGCGTGGCGATGGGCCGCGTCTTCGACGTCCCCTGGGCACGGGCGCGCGAATGGCCGCGGGCGCTCTGGGACCTGCGCACGAAGCACGGCTTCCGAATCGTGGCCGCCGAGGATGCCCCGGGCGCGGTGGACGTGGGCACCCTCTCGCCCGCCCCTCGCACGGTGGTGGTGTTCGGGGCCGAGGGGGCCGGCGTCTCGAAGGCCGTGCTCGAGGGCGCCGATGCGGTGGCGCGCGTGCCCATGTCGACGCGCGCCGGCGCGCTCGCCGACGACCCGCCGAGCCTCAACGTGGCCGTCGCGAGCGCGGTGATGCTCGACCGCCTGAGCGCGCGGTAGCTGGGCCGCGCCGGCCGGCTCAGGCGTCCGGCGTGCTGGTGACCGCGCCCTGGGCCGCGCGCGCCGTGAGTCCGGCGCCGCGGATCGAGGGCAGGATCGCGGGCACGGCGTCCTCGGCGGGCTCGGCCTTCGCCTCGCGCACGCGGTCGATGCTCGCGCCGAGCGCCGTCAGCACGCGCTCCATGCTCGAGTACCCGCGGTCGAGGTGGTAGACGCGGCTCACCACGGTCTCGCCCTCGGCCGCGAGGCCGGCGAGCACGAGGCACGCGCTCGCGCGCAGGTCGCTCGCCATCACCGGCGCGCCGCGCAGCTGGCGCACGCCGCTGATGACGGCGGTCGAGCCCTGGCGGTAGATCTGCGCGCCCATGCGCGAGAGCTCGGCCACGTGCAGGAACCGCTCGGTGTAGATCTTCTCGGTGACGATCGAGTTGCCGTCGGCGAGCGCCAGCAGCGCCATGAACTGCGCCTGCAGGTCGGTCGGGAACCCGGGGTGCGGCTGGGTGGTGATGATCGACGGCCGCAGCACGCGGTTGCACGAGACGCGCACGCTGCAGCGCGACTCGTCGGCGTTCGGGTCGAGCTTCTGGACGTGGACGCCCACCTCGGCAAGGTGGTCCACCGCCGCGAGCAGGCTGTCGTAGGGGAAGTCGTCGAGGACGATGTCGCCGTTGGTCATCGCGGCGGCGATGGCGTAGGTGCCGGCCACGATGCGGTCGGGCATCACGCGGTGCTCGCAGCCGCCGAGCGCCTCGACGCCGTCGATCACGATGCGGGGCGTGCCGGCGCCGCGGATGCGGGCGCCCATGCGGTTGAGCATGTTGGCGAGGTCGACGATCTCGGGCTCGCACGCGGCGGCCTCGATCACGGTGCGTCCCTCGGCGAGCGTGGCGGCGCTCATCACGTTGGCGGTGCCCAGCACGGTGGAGCCGTTGGGGCCGCCGAGGAAGATGGTCGCGCCCTTCAGGCGGTCGCAGCTGGCGATCACGTTGCCGCCGTCGAGCTCGATGCGTGCGCCGAGCTTGGCGAGGCCCTTCAGGTGCAGGTCGATCGGGCGCGTGCCGAAGGCGCAGCCGCCCGGCATGCTGACCACCGCGCGACGGCGGCGCGCGAGCATCGGGCCGAGCACGCAGATCGACGCGCGCATGGTCTTGACGACCTCGTACGGCGCGTGGGTGCACGACTCGTCGCTCGTGTTCAGCGTGATGGTGTCGTCGTCGAAGTGCACCGCGACGCCGAGGCGCTCGAGCCGCGTCCCCAGGTTGCGGATGTCCGCGAGCGGCCCGACGTTGGTGAGGCGCATGCGCCCGGTGGTGAGGAGCGAGGCGGCCATGAGCGGCAGGGCCGCGTTCTTGGCGCCTTCGACGGTGACGCGGCCGTTGAGTCGGCGGCCGCCTTGAATGCGGAACTGATCCATGGGGAAACCCTTGACGCCGGTCGGTACAGGTCAATCCGTGACCTGCTTGTCCGAGACCAATCGGCGTTCCGCGCGGCGATCCCTCAATGATCGACGCGCCAATAAGATATCCATTCTTATGAGCACCGCGACCGCTTCCGACGCAGGATCCGCCGCCGCCCGCCGACCGGGCGAACCCGCCCTCCCCGAGGCCGTGATGCACGCGGTCCTGCCGACCGCGCCGGTCACGGGCAAGGTGGTCCAGAGCCGCCTGTGCACCAAGGGGAAGTCTGCCTCGTACGTGCGCCACGTCTGCGTCGACGTCTCGGGCACCCCGCTCGAGGGGGCCTGGCAGGCCGGCCAGTCCTTCGGGGTGGTGCCGCCCGGCACGGACGCCAACGGCAAGCCCCACAAGGTGCGGCTCTACTCGATCGCCAGCCCCACCTACGGCGAGGACGGCGAGGGCAAGGTGCTCTCGACCACGTGCAAGCGCCTCCTCGCGGAGCGCGAGCCCCAGGGCGAGAAGGACGATCCCGCCGACCACCGGCTGTTCGTCGGAGTCTGCTCCAACCACGTCTGCGACCTGCGGGAGGGCGACCCGATCGCGGTCGCCGGACCGAACGGCAAGCGCTTCCTTCTGCCGGCCGACCGCGACGCCCACGACTACCTCTTCCTGGCCACCGGTACGGGCGTGGCCCCCTTCCGCGGCTTCGTCCACGAGCTCTTCGTCGGCCCGCCCGCGGGCAGCCGCGCCCGCGCCGCGTGGCGGCCGACGCGGTCCACGGTGCACCTGGTGATGGGCACCCCCTACTCGAGCGACCTGATCTACGACGAGCTCTTCCGCGAGGTGGCCGCCGCCAACCCGGCCTTCCGCTACCACCCGGTCGTCAGCCGCGAGGCCCGGCCCGACGGCGGCAAGGGCGAGTACGTCCACCACTACGTCGACCGCACCCTGCCCCAGTTCGAGTCGCTCCTGCGCAGCGAACGAACCCTGATCTACGTGTGCGGCCTGGCGGGCATGCAGGTCGGGATCTTCCAGACGCTCGCCGCGCGCAACCTGCACGGCGGGTTCCTCGACGTCCACGCGGACCTGGCCTCGGTGCCCGCCGCGCAGTGGACCACCGAGCAGGTCAAGCGCCGCGTGCACGCCACCCGCCGCTGCATGCTCGAGGTCTACTGAGCGAGCCAAGTCCCGCGCGGATCGCGGGAATCAGCGGCATTTGCAGGCCTTCGCGGGCAGCGGTGCTACGATTCCGACGATGAGCGAGCCGCAGGGCGAGTGGCGCGACGGGGACGAGTGGGCCGAGGAGGCCCGACGTCACTTCGAGAACGGCCGTCTTGCCGACGCCGAGGCTGCCCTGCGCCAGGCGCTGGTCCGCAATCCCGACCGCCCGGAGTGGCACTTCCACCTGGGGCGGCTCCTCGAGCAGACCGACCGCGCCGGCGAGGCGCTCGAGTCCTACCTGCGCTGCCATGAACTCGACCCGGACGCCCCCGAGCCGCTGCTGGCGGCCGCCGGGGCCAGCGAGGCCGAGGGCAACGAGCCCAACGCCCTGCGGCTGGTCGAGCAGGCCGTGTCGCTCGACCGCCGGCGAGACGAGTCCCACGCCCGGCGGGTGGCGCTCCTGGCGTCCCTGGAGCGGCTCGAGGACGCCAAGGACGCCTTCTACGAGGCGCAGGAGTTCGTCGAGAAGCCGGTCCTCTCGCTGATCGCCATGGCCCACGGGCTGGAGGGCGCGGGCGAGACCGCGCGCGCCGCCTGGTGCCTGCGCGAGGCGCTGCGTCACGACGGCGACATGCCCGAGGTGCGCACGATGTACGCGCGCTGCCTGGCGCGCCAGGGCGAGCACCCCAAGGCCCTCCAGAACTACATGCAGGTGCTGCGCGAGGATCCCGGCGACATCGCCGCGCTCCTCGGCTGCGCCGAGCTGCTGGCGACCCTCGGCCGCGACGGGGAGGCCGCCGAGAAGCTGCACCGGGTGGTGGAGCTCGAGCCGGCCAACGACCGCGCGCACCACATGCTCGGCATGCTCGAGCTGCGCGCCTCGCGATTCGACCGCGCGGCGCTCGAGTTCGAGCTCGTCCTCAAGCTCGACCCCGAGCGCACCGGCGTGCAGCTTGACCTCGCCGAGGCGCAGTGCCGGCGCGGGAAGCTCGCCGATGCGCGCACCGCGATGCAGGCGTTCCTGGCGGGACGGCCCACCCCCGACGACCAGCCGACGTCGCCCGAGGCCGTCGCCCGCGCCGCCGGGCTGCTGATGGCGCTCGGGATGTGGAAGGACGCCGCGGCGATCCTGCCGGAGCTTGCGGACGCCTGCGGCGACCGTGCCGACGTGTGGCGCGCCCTGGCGCGCGCGCGCTTCGAGTGCGGCGACCTCGAGGGCGGCGCCGGCGCGAGCGAGCGCGCGCTCGCCATCGAGCCGGCCTGCCCGATCTGCCACCACAACCTGGCGCTCGCGGCGCTGCGCCGGCGCGACCTGACGGCCGCGTGGCGGTGGGTCAAGCTTGGGCTTCACGCCTGCAGGACCGACGAAGGACTGCGGCGACTGCGCTCGCGCGTGCTGGCCGCGCGTGCGATCGCCGCCCTCCGCAGCGTCCGGGATGCCGTGCTGCCCCGAGGGGCCGGCCTCAGGCGATGAGGCTGGCGTAGGGGATCAGCGCCATGAAGCGCGCGCGCTTGATGGCCTGGGCCACGCGGGCCTGGTCGCGGGCGCTGAGCCCGGCGCGCTTGCGCGAGACGATCTTGCCGTTGGGGGTGAGCACGCGGCGCAGGTCATCGACGTTCTTGTAGTCGATGACGAGCTTCTGCTTGGGGGCGCTCTCGGTGACGGCGATCTCGGTGGTCTGCATGGCGTTCGTGCTCCGACGGGGGTTCAAGGTCGCGCCGGCACGCGCCGGCGGCTCGCCCTGGCTTCTCGGATGGGGAGCCCCCGGACAGGCCGGGAGCGGCGAGACGGGAGAGTGTAACGCCACCCGCCGGTCCCCCGCCGATGCGGGACGCCACCTCGGGCGGACAACGTCCGCATCGGGTTACACTTCCGCGCCCGCCGCGTCTCCAGCGGCGTTCCCGCCGTGATCCTCGTCCTTTCCGACCTGCACATGGGGCTTCCGGGCGCCCCGACGCCGGCGTCGATCGAGCCGCTCCTCGCCGGCGCCGAGGAGCTGATCCTCAACGGCGACGCGGCCGAGGAGGCGAGCCCGCGCTTCGCGGCCCGCGCCGCGGCGATGGTGGCCGAGCTCGGCGACCGCTGCGGACGCCGCGGCATCCGCATGGTCCGCATCGAGGGAAACCACGATCCCGGCACCGGCGAGCTCCACGCGTGGCGCGCGGACGGCGCGGTGCTCGTCACCCACGGCCACGCGTTCCATCCGGCGATCGCGCCGTGGGTGCCGCACGCGCGGCACCTCGCGGCGGCGTTCCACGACCACCACGCGTCGCGCGCCGACGCGCAGGAGCCGGAGCGATCGCTTCTCGCCGCGCGGGCCGCGTCGCTCGCCGAGCGCGGCATCGAGGAGGCGCGTGCGCCCTTCGCCGAGCTGGCCGCGATGGCGCTGCGGCCGTGGACGTTCCCGCAGGTGATCGGCTGGTGGCGGATGTTCCCGGAGCTCTCGGCGCGCTTCCTGGAGCGCGCGGCGGCCGCGCGCCGCGGAGCCGGGCACCCCGAGCCGCTCGTGGTCGTGAGCGGCCACTCGCACAAGGGCGGCGCGTGGCAGGTGCGCGGACGGCTCGTCGTCAACACGGGGAGCTTCACGTTCCCGGGCCGTCCGCATGCCGCGACGATCGGCGGCGGGGAGGTGCGGCTCGTCCCGCTCGCGCGCCGCGGCGGGGAATGGGCTCAGGACGCCGCGTCCGCGAGGACCTGGCGGATCGCCGACGTCGCGCGCGCCACGGCCGCGCGGTCGACGCCCGCGTCGTAGCCCCCGGACTCGAAGACCGACAGCGCCGTCTCGGTGGCGACGTTGCCGCGCGCCCCGGGCGCGAAGGGGCAGCCGCCGAGGCCGCCGGCGCTCGCGTCGAAGCTGCGCACGCCGAGGGCGAGGGCCGCGCGGAGGTTGTCGGCGCCGCGGCCGTTGGAGTCGTGCAGGTGCAGGGTGACGCGGCCGGGCTCGACCGCCGGAGCCACGCCCTCGAGCAGGCGCGAGAGGTCGTCCGGCACCGCGACGCCGAGCGTCTCGCCGAGGTCGATCTCGTCGATTCCCGCGGAGAGCAGCCGCTCGACGACCGCGCGCACGGCCTGCGGAGGAGTCGGCCCGTCGTACGGGCAGCGCACCACGCAGCTCACGTAGCCGCGCACGGGAAGCCCCGCGGCGCGCGCCATGCGCACCACGGGCCCGAAGCGCGCGATGACCTCGTCGATCGTGCCGCCGGTGTTGGCGCGGCTGAAGCCCTCGCTTGCCGCGGCGAACACCGACACCTTGCCGACGCGCGCGGCGAGCGCCGCCTCCATGCCGCGCTCGTTGGGAACCAGCGCCGAGTAGACGGTGCCGGGCCGCCGCGCGATGCGCGCGAACACCTCGGCCGCGTCGCCGAGCTGCGGCACGCGCTTGGCGCTGACGAAGCTCGACACCTCGATCTCGGGGAATCCGGCGGCGGACAGGCCGTCCACGAACGCGACCTTGGCATCGGTGGGCACGGGCGTGCGCTCGTTCTGCAGCCCGTCGCGCGGGCCGACCTCGCAGAGGCGCACGTGCGCGTGCGCGCTCACCGGCCGCCCCCGGACCGCGCGCGCCGCGTGGGTGCGTCCTCGCGCCAGATGCGCACCATGAACGGGATGAACACGGCAAGCAGCAGCACCGTGACGACCGCCCCGCCCACCAGGAGCACCGCGTCCGCCGTCCACGCCATGCCGGCCTCGTCGCGCGCCGCCGCCTCCTCGGCCACCTGCGCGATCACGGGCGGGTCCCCAGGAAGCGGAGCGACTCCTGCACCGTCGCGGTGGCCCGGCCGCCCTCGGCGGGCACCAGGAGCACCGTGCCCGGCGCGGCGTGCGCGGTCCGCACCATGGCGAAGGCCACGCTCGAGGCGCCGAGCATGGGGCTGAGCGTGCTGCTCGTCACGACGCCCACGGGGCTGCCGGGCTCGCCGTCGGCGCCGCGCTCGAAGACCGGCGAGCCCGCGACGGGCAGCGCGTCCTCGGCGATCCGCAGCGCGACGAGCCGCTGCTTCGGCTTGCCCAGGCTCTCCATGCGCGCCACCACCTCCTGCCCCGGGTAGCAGCCCTTGCGGAAGCTCACGCGCTCGGCGAGCACGCCGGACTCGTGCGGCAGGCTGTCGGGCCCGAAGTCCACGTGATGGAGCGGCGTCCCCGCCTCGATGCGGGCGATGTTGTAGGCGTGCCAGCCCGCGGGCCGCGCGCGCCGGCGTCCGCCCTCGGCGGCGTCGTGCTGCCCGACCAGCGCGTCCCACGCGCGCGCGGCGTGCCCGCCGGGCACGAAGAGCTCGACCCCGGGCGATCCGCACTGGTCGCGGCGCACGAGCACCGCGGGCGCGCCCGCGATCGACGTGCGCACGCAGCGCAGGTCGGCGTTCAGCGACTCGAGCGCCGCATCGTCGGCACCGGCATTGGAGAGAAGCGACGCTCCCTCGGGCCCGTGCACGGCGATGCGCACCCACGCCGCCGACTCGTCCCGCACCTCGACGTCCTCGGAGAACACCATCGCGCCGAGCGCCGAGGCGGTGCGCGCGGCGTCGTGCACGTCGACGTCGAGGAGCGTCACGGGCGGCTCGCCCGCCGCGCCCGCCGGCAGGTCGGCGGCCGCCACGTCGGCGTCGATCCGCCCCTTGCGGTTGAGCAGGAACCCGCAGCGCACCTCGCCGGGCGCGAGGCCCTTCAGGTCCTGCGTCAGCATGCGGTTGAGGAACTCGACCCGGTCGGCGCCGCGCACCGCCACGGTGCCGCGGGTGCCGCGGTCCACGACGGCCGCGCCGCGGCGGAAGGCGGCGTACTCGAGCTCGAGCAGCCCGTAGCCGGCCACGATCTCGGGGAGCGCCTCCGCGGCCGTGCCCGCCGACGCGTCGCCGATCCCGTAGGGCATCCACTCCACCGCCACCGCCACGCCGCCGAGGCGCATCGCCTCGACGCGCGCGTAGCGCTCGTGATCGTCATGGAGCGGGCCGCGGGCCATCACGGACGCATAGTTCGCCTACGATTCCCGCCTTCCCATGAAGCTCGACCTCGACCTCTTCCGTCGCCTCTGCGAGACCCCTGGCATCCCCGGCCGCGAGGAGCGCGTGCGCGCGCTCGTCGAGAAGACCGTCCTCGGCAAGGCGGGCGGCGGGCTCTTCGACGAGTCCCACGTGGACGCGATGGGCTCGCTCATCTGCACCCGGCGCGCCACCAAGGGGACGCGCGCGAAGGGCAAGCGCCCCACCACCGTGCTGCTGGCCGCGCACATGGACGAGATCGGCTTCTACGTGCGCCACGTCGACGACCATGGATTCCTGTGGCTCAACCCGGCGGGCGGCTTCGACACCCGAAACCTGTTCGCCAGCCGCGTGCTGGTCGTGGCCTCGGGCGGCGACCTCAAGGGCGTCATGAACCCGGGCGGCAAGCCGATCCACATCTCCTCCGAGGCGGAGCGCACCAAGGTCCCCGGGGTCGAGGAGTTCTTCGTCGACCTCGGGATGCCCGCGGCCGACGTGAAGAAGGCCGTGAAGGTGGGCGACTACGTGGTGCTCGACCAGCCGTTCCTGGAGACGCCGCTCAAGGTGGTGAGCAAGGCGCTCGACAACCGCATGGCCTGCTTCGTGGCGATCGAGGCGATGCGCCGGATCGCCCGCAAGGGCCAGAGGCACGCCGCGGACATCGCGGTGGCGTTCTGCACCCAGGAGGAGGTGGGCCTGCGCGGCGCGACGACCGCCGCCAACCAGGTGGGCGCGGACATCGGCGTGGGGCTCGACGTCAACCTCGCCTGCGACACCCCGGGCGTCCCCGAGTCGCAGCGCGTCACGAAGCACGGCGACGGCGCCGCGATCATGGTGCAGGACTCGAGCATGATCAGCGACCACGGCCTGGTCGAGGAACTGTGCGCGGTGGCCCGCAAGCACCGGATCGCGCACCAGCGCGCCATCCTGCCGCGCGGGGGCCAGGACGGCGCCGCCATCCAGAAGTCGGGCCGCGGCGCGCGCTGCGTCGCGCTGGGCGCGGGCACGCGCTACATCCACACCACCACCGAGATGATCGACAAGGCCGACCTCGAGGCCGTGGTCGACCTGCTGGCGGCGTGGCTCCCGACGATCGAGTGACGCGGCCGGGCCGCGCGGCGGACCCGCGCGCCGCCCTCACGCGCTGACGCGGCCGCGCACCCCGAGCACGGTGCGCGCGATCGCCTCGGCGGCGTCGGCCACGGGGCGCGCCCGCAGCGCCTCCTCCATGCGGTCGCGCAGGCGCCCGTCGGCAAGCAGCGCCTCGAGCGACTCGCCGATCGAGCGCATGTTGGCCTGCACGTCGAGCCGGTCGTAGGCCAGCACCGCGGCGCCCGCGTCGACGAGCGGCTTCGCGTTCGCCTCCTGGTGCAGGTCGCGGTGGTGCGGGTACGGCACGAACACCGTCGGCACGCGGTTGGCCTCGGCCTCCGCGACGCTGTTGGCCCCCGCGCGGCTCAGTGCCAGCTCCGCCGCGCCCCATGCAAGCCCCATCTCGTTCAGGAACGGGAGCACCAGCGCCTTCACGCCGGCGCGGGCGTAGGCCATCTCGAGCTCGGCGGCGGAGGGCTCGCTGCGCGGGCCGGCCAGGTGCAGCACCTGCCAGTGGGACAGCAGGTCGCGGTGCGAGAGCGCGAAGGCCACCATGAATGCGTTGAGGCTCGACGCGCCCTGCGACGCGCCGGTCACCAGGAGGGTCGGCCGCACGGGATCGAGCCCCAGCTCCCCGCGGCAGACGGCGCGCCCGGCGGGCGCCACGGCGCTGCGGCGGATCGGCATGCCCACGATCGCCTCGGCGAACTTCGGAAGCCCCGGCGTCGGGCAGGCGCTGACCACGCGCTGCGCGCGGCGGGCGACGATGCGGTTGGCCCGGCCGGGCGTCGCATCGAGGTTGACGAGGGTGATCGGGATCCCCAGGCTGCGGGCCGCCTGCGTGACTGGCCCCGTGACGAACCCGCCGAGCGAGACGACGTGCTCGACGCGTTCCTCGCGCAGCACGCGGCGCGCCTCGATCACGCCCCGCAGGTACCCGCGGGCGAAGCGCCACAGCGCACCCACCGAGCGCCCAAGCCCCTCGGCGGGGATCGGCCGGAACTCGACCTTCGCGTCCCCGAGCATCTGGCGGTCGATCGCGCGCGTCGAGCAGAGGAAGAGCGTCCGCGTGCCGGGCACCACCTCCACCATCCGCTCGGCGATCGCAAGCCCGGGGCTCAGGTGCCCGCCCGAGCCGCCGCCGGCGAACGCCACCGTCCGTCGCACCTCGGTCATGCCGCGCCCGCTGCGCTGCCCGTCAACGACTGGTCGCGCGAGGGCTCCTCGCCGGGCACCGGCTCGCCCAGGTCGCGGCGGCGGCGGTCGGCGGCGCGCTCCATCGACACCAGGAGGCCGATCGAGAGGCACGTGAGGATCCAGCCCGTGCCGCCGCGCGACATCAGCGGAAGCGCGATGCCCTTCGTGGGGGCAAGCCCCGTCACGACGCACACGTTGATCAGCGCCTGGAACCCGACCGTGAGCACGACGCCGAAGCCCAGGAGCTGCGCGAACGGCGACAGCAGCGAGCCCCCGCGCCCGCGCGCCACCGCCGTCACCACCGCGATGCCGCAGGCGATGAGGAGCACGTACAGCCCGATCACGAGTGCCGAACCGGTCAGGCCCAGTTCCTCGGCCACGATCGCGTAGATGAAGTCGGTGGTGGCCTCCGGCAGGTACCCGAACTTCAGCTCGCTGTTGCCCAGGCCGCGGCCCGCGAGGCCGCCGCCCGAGATCGCCTCCAGCGACTGGATGATGTGGTAGCCGATCCCCTGCGCGTCGCGGTAGGGGTCGAGGAACGCCGAGATGCGGTCGACGCGGTAGGGGCTCGCGATCACCAGCCCCACGAAGGCCAGGATGCCGACCGGCGCGAGCGCCGCGACCCAGGCGACCCGTGCGCCCGCGGCCAGGAGCACCATCACCGACACCGCCATGATGAGCACCGCCGTGCCCAGGTCCTCGAGCGCGATGATGCCGCACACCGCGCCCACCGCGGCGAGCGGCACCGCAAAGCCCCACGTGAAGGTCGCCATCCGCGCGCGCTCGCGCACCGCATACCAGGCCAGGAGCACGGGCACCGCCCACTTGGCGATCTCGCTCGGCTGCAGGCCGATGGGCCCGAGGGTGATCCAGCGCTTGGCGCCGTTGGCCTCGCGGCCGACGCCCGGCACGTGCACCAGCGCCAGCCCGACCACGACGGCCACCGCGATCCAGAAGACCGGCGTCGACCACCAGGAGGCACCCTGCCTGCCCAGACGGTCCACCGGCACCAGCGCTCCGGCCACCAGCGCCAGCAGCGCCCCGGCGGCGAACCAGGTGTGCTTGCCCATGAAGATCCCGTCCATGGTGGTGACCCGGTCGCCGGACAGGTTCAGGCTGGCGGAATTGACCATCACCGTGGCCACGACCAGGAGGCCCAGGACGGCCAAGACGATGCCGTGGCTTGCGCGAAGCATGGAGTGGCATCGGCACGGCGAAGGGCGCGGGATGCAAAAACGGGCCGACGCTCCGTTCGGGAGCGTCGGCCGTGGCAGGGTCTTGTGTCAGGTGCGGGCCGAGAGGGCGACCCGCGGTTCGATTCAGGCCCGGCGGCGACGGGCGGCGAGCCCGCCGATCCCGAGGAGCGCCAGCGCACCCGGGGCCGGGACGGTCATCTGGAACGTGCCGCTGCTCGTGGAGCCGTCGGTCCGCTTCAGGGTGGCGCCCATCTTCCAGTCGATGACCCGCGTGGCGTCGAGCTCGGCGACGTAGAGCTGGGCCACCATCATGCCGAAGGTGCCGGAGGCCGCCGCGGCGCCGGAGCTGACCGTGCGGTTCGTGAGGCTCGCCAGGCTGCGGGCGGGGCTGGAGGTGCCCACCAGGAACCATCCGGCAGTGGCCGGGATGACGTTCAAGTTCGGGTTGGTGAAGCCGGCGTCCGGGTCGGACGCGGTGTTGAACGAATTGACCGTGCCATCGGGGCCGGCCACGTTCCACGGCGGGTCACCGGTGGAGCCGGAGTTTCCGAGCCAGGCGTTCGAGGACGTGCTGAACCCGCCGCCGACGGTCAGGAAGCTGTCGAGCGTGGTCCAGCTCTGGCTGCCAGACGGCGCGAACACCGACTGCGCGCCGGTGCCCTGCAGGAAGCCGCCGGCCGAATTCGTGAGGACGAACCCGGCATTGGGCGTGCTCGGCGTGCCGCCGAACACGTTCAGCAGGACGTCCGACGAGTTGTCGGTGACCGCAAAGACGTTGACGAGGAAGCCGCCGGAGACGCTGCGGACGTTCGACGTCCACCCGAGGAAATCCGCGCTGGCCGTGGACGCGATGGCGCCGACGCCGCACAGGGCGAGCATGCTGATCTTCATTTGGGAACGCAACCTCTTGGCTGAATTCGGGAACTGGGGGAACGCGCGGGGAAACGGGAAACCGCGCGGGAAAGGGAATCGAGGGCGGCGGACCTTCAGCCAGTGGCCCGGTCGACCTCACCCAGACCATGCCCCCGATTCCTCACAGTGCAAATTGAGATTTCCCTCAGGTCGCGTTTGCGGGGAACAAAGATCCCCGGCAGCCGGCCGTTATCAGCCTGAGGCGACTTCCCCGGTCAGGAGCAGTGGCCGGGATGCCGTCAGGCGGACGCGACGGATGCCGCCCCGAAGGGCCAGGGCAGTGGCCTCGTCGGGCAGGTCGGCCGCGACGATCAAGTCGCCCGCGGTGCGCCCGACGGCCTGCCAGCGCTCCCGATCGTGCGCCCCTGCCCCGGGCCCCTCGACATCCCGCCCACCCACCCGCACGGCCACCGCACCCGTGGCGCGCGCCGGGGCGGCAGCGTGTGCACGCACCCCATCGAACAGCACGTCGACCGTCCTGCCGACCCACGCCGCGTGCACCCGCGCGCTGGTCTCCGACTGCACCGCCAGCAGCGCGTTGTTGCGCCAGCGCTTCACCTCGTCGGGCACGTCGTCGGCGAAGCGGTCGATGGCCACCGTGCCCGGACGCGGCGAGTACTTGAAGATGAAGTTGTTCTTGAACGGCAGCCGACGCACCAGGCCGCAGGTGGCCTCGAAGTCCGCGTCCGTCTCGCCGGGGAACCCGACGATCAGGTCGCCGGCGAGCGTGGCGTCCGGAAGGTGCTCGAACACGCGCGCGACGAACTCCTCGTACTCGCCCACCGTGTAGCCGCGGTTCATGCGGGCGAGGACGGCGTCGCTGCCGCTCTGCGCGGGCGCGTGCAGGTAGCGGCAGATGCGCGGGCAGTCGCGCATCACCTGCAGCACGTCCGTGCCGAAGTCGCGGGGGTAGCTCGTGACGAAGCGCAGGCGCGCGACCGACGGCACCGCCTCGTGGATGCGCTGCAGCAGGTCGGCGAAGGTGGTGGTGCCCGCCACGGCTGCCGGCGCGTCGCGGAAGGCGCGCAGGCCCGGCCCCACCTGCGGCGCGGCCCGGCCGTCGACGGTCACCGCGGTCCCGTGCGTGTAGCGGTAGTGGTTCACGGTCTGCCCGAGCAGCGTGATTTCCAGGGCTCCCGCGTCGGCAAGCCGCCGGCACTCGTCCACGATGTGCTCGGGCGGGCGGTGCACTTCCGCCCCGCGCGTGTAGGGCACCACGCAGTAGGTGCAGAACTTGTTGCACCCGCGCGTGATGCGCACGTAGGCGCTCCACGGCGTCTCGCGGGCCGAGGGATCGAAGGCGCGCGAGAGGTCGAGCGACTCCAGCCCGTCCTCCGCCGCCGCGAGGGTCGACGAGCGGCGCGATCGGTTGCCGGCGAGCGCGACGGCGCGGGACGGCGCGGCGGGCAGCGCCCCGTCCGCCTCGGACGCGGCACGCGCGCGGCGCACGTTGTCGATGAGCTGCGGCAGGCGGTCGAGGTCCGACGGCCCGCACAGGAGGTCCACCTGCGGATGGCGCCGCAGAAGGTCGACGCCATCGCGCTCGGCCATGCAGCCGAGCACCCCCAGGATCAGGTCCTCGCCCGCGCGCTTGCGGACGCCCACCGTTCCGACGCGGCTCAGGGCCTTCTGCTCGGCCAGCTCGCGCACCGAGCAGGTGTTGTAGAGGACCACCTGCGCGTCGGCGTCCGTCTCGACGAAGCGGTAGCCGAGCGCCGCAAGCTGCCCGCGCACGAGCTCGCTGTCGAGCTCGTTCATCTGGCAGCCGAAGGTCTCGAGGTAGACGCGCATCGGGGGAGCTCCGCATTATGGCGGAGGGGTCGGAGGGGTCGAAATTCACCCGGACACGGCATAGACTGCGATGACTCATAAAAACACGATTCGGAAGCATCCATGGCGCTTCCTTGCCGTGACGCTCGGGCCAGCCGAACGGCCGCCCCGACGCAACCCGCCAGTTTCTCGGCGCATGCGCCTTGACTGCCTTGGGAACCGGGCCATCTTCCCCCTGTCGGTGGAGAGGTTCCGGACGACCAGCACAAGGGCTGGACCGTCTCGAGAGAGGGATCCCCCAACGATTCGTTCAAACGCCGCTCGCGCGGCCGACAGAGGGAAAAGGAAATGAAGACTCGTTCTATCGGTGTTCTTGGAGCAGCGTCGACCGCGGCCGCGATGTTCGTGGCC
>JBEITQ010000184.1:0-4236 GCA_040374835.1 Phycisphaeraceae bacterium
CGGAAGAACTCGACGTGCCCGCCCTCGGGCGACGAGGTGCGCACGCCGATCCACGGGAAGTGCGTGCTCAGGTCCCACCAGCCCGGCCGGTGCGGCACCTGGCGCGTCTGCGCCTCCTCGTAGTCGAGGAGCAGGCCCTCGTGGCTCGTGAAGAACTCGGCGCGGTTCACCTGCGCGACCGACATGCCGACGATCGTCTCCATCAGGCGCACGCCGTCGCCGATCTGGTCGACCATCGCCTGGTACTCCGCAGCGAGCGGCGAGTGCCGCACGAACTCGAGGTCCCAGTACTCGGGGTGGTGCAGGTCGGCGAAGCCGCCGTCGACCAGCGCGCGCACGAAGTTCAGCGTGAGCGCCGCGCGCGCGTGGCCGCGCACGAGCCGCACGGGGTCCGGCGTGCGCTCGGCTGCCGTGAACGCGGGGCCGTTCACCAGGTCGCCGCGGTAGGCCGGCAGCGTCACGCCGTCGCGGGTCTCGCGGTCGGCCGAGCGAGGCTTGGCGTACTGGCCGGCGAAGCGGCCGATGCGCGTGACGCGCCGCCGGCCGCCCTGCACCAGCACCAGGCTCATCTGGAGGAGGATCTTGAGCCGCGCCGTGATCGCCCCGGGCTCGCATCCGTCGAACGTCTCGGCGCACTCGCCGCCCTGCAGGATGAAGCGCTGCCCCGCGGCGGCCTCGGCCAGCTGCGTGCGCAGGGCGTCGATCTCGAAGCTCGTCACCAGGGGCGGCAGCCGCGAGAGCTGCGCGCATGCGGCGCGGAGCGCGGCCGGGTCGGGCCACTCGGGCTGCTGCGCCGTCGGCTTCGAGCGCCAGGACGACGGCGACCATCCGCCGACCTCATGGGTCCGGCTCGAGGGGGCGGAAGGCGCTGGCGGTGCGGCGGTCATCGGGACGGGGACGCAGTCATCCAGAGGGTGGCGCCACCAGCAATGCGGGCGACAGGACTTGAACCTGCACGGGAGTTACCCCACGAGAACCTAAATCTCGTGCGTCTGCCAGTTTCGCCACGCCCGCGGCTCCCGACAGTCTAGGGCGGGTCGCCTCGCGAGGGCTCCCGGGCGGCCCCGTGCGCCGGATCCCTACAGCAGCCTCGCCCGCCGCATCACCCCCACCAGCACGATGACGATCGCGATGGCCATGCCCCAGAACCCGTAGTAGCCCCACTCCCACTTGGTCTCCGGCAGCACCTCGAAGTTCATCCCGTAGACGCCGCACAGGAAGGTGAGCGGCAGGAAGATCACGCTCACGACCGTGAGCTTGCCCATCACCTTGTTGGTGCGGTGGGCCACCAGCGACATGTGGCTGTTGAGGGCATCCGACAGAATGTCGCGGTCCACCAGCACGTCCTGCAGGACGCGCTCCACCGTTCCCACCATGTTGAGGAGGAACGGCTGCGTGGCCTCGCTCACGAACGCGGACTTCTTGGTGGCCAGGTCGGTGAGCACCGCGCGCGCCGGCAGCACCACCTTGCGCAGGTCGAGGAGGTCGCTGCTCAGGGCGCTCACGTCGCCGAAGATCCGGTCGTCCACGTCCCCGGCCAGCGCGCGCTGCGTGGCCTGGACGCGCTCCTCGAACGCCTTGTGCACCGAGAGGTAGTTGTCGATCAGGTGGTCCCAGATCTCGAAGAGCATGAAGCTCGGGCTCTGGGCGAAGCGCACGAAGTCGGTGCGGTAGTGCTTCCGCACCGCGCGCAGGAACGCGGCGTCGCCGCGACGCAGCGTGAGCAGGAAGTTCGCCCCCATCATCACGTCGACCCGCTCGAGCTCGAACGACTTGGCGGCAAGCCGGCACCCCGAGAGCACCAGGTGCACGTAGTCGTCGTAGCGCGCGAGCTGCGTGGCGGGCTCGCGGGTGAAGGCGTCGTCGATGATCTCCGGGTCGCAGAGGCCGAGGCCGGCGAGGAGCGTCCGGGCCTCGTCGGCACGCGCGATGTTGACGTCGATCCAGACGAATCGGCCCGCGTCCATCTCGGCGCGCACGGACGCGACGTCCACGTCGGCGAGCTGCTTGGCGCGGAAGTCGAAGGAGACGGCCGTCGCCACCGCCCCGTCCTGTGCAGCGGGGGCGGGGGATCCGGGGCCGAAGTCGTCTCGGTGCATCGTCGTGGTGCCTCGGCGGTGAGTGTAGCCCTGCGCCCGGCGGCACCCGCCGGGCGGCGGCCATAGACTCCGCCCGCGATGACGCCGAGCCAGTTCGCCGCCACGAACATCCTGCCGCTCCTGGCCCGTGTCGTGCTGTGCCTGGCGTTCCTGCCGCAGGGCTGGAACAACCTGATGCGCGACGTCGAGTACACGGGCAAGGACGCGCAGCGGCTGCGCGAGCTCGGCGTGCGCGGCATCACCGATCCCGACCCTAAGCAGGCCGACGTCGCGCTCGGCGCCGTGCGCGGGGCAGACGCGTGGACGCAGGACGAGCCGGCAAAGCCCGCGTCCGCCTCCGAGCCCGCCGCACCCGCGGCAACGGCGACCGCGGAGCCCGCGCCCGCGGCCGCACCGGCCGCCGCACCCGCGCGACGCCCCCTGGCCCCGCTCACGCAGCGCGGCCTGTACACGCTCGCACTCCTCGTCGACCGCGCGCAGCTGCCCTTCTCCGTCGAGATCGCATGGGCGGCGGCGGGCGTCCAGCTCCTCGGCGGCGCGTGCGCGCTGCTTGGGATGTTCACGCGCGTCTGGGGCTTCCTCATGTCGGTGATGCTCGCGGCGCTGTTCCTGATCACGGCGCTGCCGGGGATCCGCGCGAGCGGGCTGTTCTCGATGTCGGCCGAGCAGCAGAACCTGGTGTTCGCGCAGCTTGGGCTCCTGGTGATGTCGCTCGGGCTCTTCCTCATCGGGCCCGGGGCGATGAGCCTCGACCGGGCGATCTTCCGGAAGACGCGGTCGAAGCCGAAGTCCGCATGACGCCGGATCCGGACGCAGCCCCGGACATGGCGCCGCGAGGCGTCGAGCCGAGGAGCCCGGTGGTCGCGGTCGCGGCATCGACGGTGGTGCACGCATGCCTGGCGGCGCTCCTGGTGACGGTGGGCGTGACGGCCGCGCGCGCGATGCGGCCGGAGCCTGCGCCGGTGCTGGTGGCGGACTGGACGCCTCCGCCTCCACCCGGCATCCTGCCGCCGCCGCCGGAACTGCCGGTGCCGGGCGGCGCACCGAAGTACGTGGGCCCTGCGGGGCGCGGCAAGGCGTCGCCGGCCGCGGCCGCCTCGGATGCGGCCGCGCGCCTGGCGCGGCTCGTGCCGGCGCCGACCGCGGCGGGCACGGGCACCTCGGAGCGGCTCGCGGGCGGCCTGGGGTTCGACGCGGCGATCCCGAAGGCGTTCCGCGCGGAGAGCTTCGCGATGGATCGCGGCCGCGTCGCGTTCATCGTCGATGCAGGCGGACGGCTGCTCGGGGCGATGCCGGCGGCGCGCGCCGTGCTCGCGCAGCGGCTCTCGGCGCTTGCCCCGAACCAGCGCTTCACGCTCGCGGTGGCGCGCGGGGGTGCGGTGGAACTCGCCCCGAACACGCCGGCGGCCGCCACGCAGGCGAACGTGCTGGCGGCGCTTCGCTGGTTCACCGAGCGGGCCGCGCCCGGCGGCACCGCCGACCTCGGCGCGGCGCTCGACCGCGCGTGGCAGGCCATGGAGCCGGACGCCGTGTGCATCGTCGCGCGCGGCACGCCCGCCACGCGGCGGGTCGCCGCACGCGTGCCGACCGACGGGCTGCTGGCCGTCGCCGACCGGCTGAACCCGTCCCGCACCGACGGCACGCGCGCCGCGCGGGTCCTCTGCATCGAGCTCGCCGACGCATCCGCCGACGGAGCGCTGCGCACCCTCGGCGAGCGCCAGGGCGGGCCCACGGGCTACCTTTTCATCGATCGACGTTCCCTCGGCATGGTGGCGGCGCCGCCGCGCGCCGCGCCCGCAGCAAGCACAGGCAGGCCATGACTCCCGACGCACTCCCCCCGCGCAGCTCCCGCCTCGCACCCCTCGCCGCCGCGCTCGCGCTGCTGCCCGCGGCCGCGGCGTCGGCCGAGGGGAGCTTCGCCACCGCGTTCTTCATCTCGCTCGAGCGGCTGCCGGACGGGTCGGCGCGCGTCGACTGGATCGGCAGCGCCATGATCTGGGTGCTGATCGCGATGAGCGTGGCGAGCGTGGCGCTGATCTGGATCGCCTTCGCCGGGAACCGCCCCGACGACATGCTGCCGCGCGCCGAGGCGGAGGCGCTGCGCCGCGCGGTGGCCGAGGGCCGGGTCGCCGAGGCC
>JBEITQ010000122.1:0-6186 GCA_040374835.1 Phycisphaeraceae bacterium
GGCCGTGCCCGAGGGCGGCGCGCCCGCGCTGCGGCGGTTCGCGATGAACGCCTACACGGGCGGCGCGATGACGCTGCGCGGCTGGCGGCACCCGACGGTGATCGACCTGGCCGGGATCTCCTGGAGCGCGAAGGCGCGCCCGATCCTGAAGGACCACAACCCGTCGCTGATCGTGGGCCACACCGAGGGCGTGTCGGTCGTCGACGGGGTGCTGCGCGTGTCCGGCGTCGTGAGCGGCGCGGGTCCCGTGGCGCGCGAGATCGTGGAGGCGGGCATGAACGGCTTCCCGTGGCAGGCGTCCGTGGGCGCCTACGCGTCGGAGACCGAGCAGGTCCCCAAGGGAAGGCAGGCGATCGCCAACGGCCGGACGTTCGACGGCCCGGTGTCGATCGTGCGCCGGTCGGTACTGGGTGAGGTGAGCTTCGTCGCGCTCGGCGCCGACGACGGCACGGAGGCACGCATCGCGGCCGAGGCCGCAGGAAACGAAGAGGAACACACGATGTCCGAAGCAGAGAACGTCGCACAGGCCGCGGCCCCCGCCGCCGAGATCCCCTCGATCGCCGCGCAGATGCGCGCCGAGGCCGCAGCCGAGAGCGCCCGCATCGGCTCCATCCGCAAGGCATGCGCCGGGCAGCACGCCGAGATCGAGTCGCAGGCGATCGCCGAGGGCTGGGACGCCACGCGCGCCGAGCTCGAGGTGCTGCGCGCCTCTCGCCCGGCCGTCGGTGCCCCCGCCGCTCACGTGCGCACGGCCGACGCAACGCCCGAGGTGGTCGAGGCCGCCCTCTGCAAGGCGGGCGGGCTTCCCGGTCTCGAGCGCCACTACGACGCGCGCACGCTCGAGGCGGCCGACCGCCGCTGGAAGCACGGGCTCGGGCTCCAGGAGGCGCTCCTCGAGGCGGCGTGGGCCGGTGGCCACGTGGGCCGCTCGGTGAAGGGCGACACGCGGGGCGTGCTGCAGGCGGCGTTCTCGAACTTCAGCCTGCCCGGCATCTTCTCCAGCGTGGCGAACAAGTTCCTCCTCTCGGGCTTCACCGCCGTCGAGGGCGCATGGCGCTCGATCGCCGCGACGCGCTCGGTGAGCGACTTCCGGCAGGTGACGAGCTACCGCATGAACGGCGCCTTCGTCTACGACGAGGTCGGCCCGGCGGGCGAGCTCAAGCACGGCGACACGGGCGAGGAGAGCTTCACCAACCAGGTGAAGACCTACGGCAAGATGTTCAGCCTCACCCGGCAGGACATCATCAACGACGACCTCGGCGCGCTCTCGGCGGTGCCCTCGCGCATCGGCCGCGGCGCGGCGCTGAAGCTCAACCAGGTCTTCTGGGCCGCCTTCCTCGCCAACGGCTCCTTCTTCACCTCGGCGCGGAAGAACTACGCCTCGGGCGCGTCGACGGCCTTCGGCATCGACTCGCTCACCGCGGCCGAGCAGCTCTTCCTCGACCAGGTCGACACCGACGGCCAGCCGATGGCGCTGTCGCCGCAGGTGCTCCTCGTGCCCACGGCGCTCAACGCGAAGGCGGCGCTCCTGATGGCGTCGACGGAGCTGCGCGACACGGCCGCGAGCACCAAGTACCCCACGCTCAACCCGCACGCCGGGAAGTTCCGCGTCGTCTACTCGGCGTACCTGTCGAGCGCCGCGCTCGCGGGCAACAGCTCGGCGGCGTGGTACCTGCTCGCCAACCCCTCGGACATGCCGGTGATCGAGGTCGCGTTCCTCAACGGGCGCGAGCAGCCGACGGTCGAGAGCGCGGAGGCCGACTTCAACGTCCTCGGCGTCCAGATGCGCGGCTACTTCGACTTCGGCGTGGCGCTCCAGGACTGGCGCGGCGGCGTGAAGATGGCCGGGGCGTGACGCATGGCCTCTGGCCAGCCGGTCGTCGGCGATGAGTGGAACCAGGCAACCCTGAAGGAGACCAGACAGATGGCGACTTTCGTGCATGACGGCAAGTACGTGGACCACACGCCCGCATCGGCGGTCAGCGCCGGGCAGGTGGTGGTCCAGGCGGACCTCGTGGGCGTGGCGGTGCGGGACATCCCGGCCAACACGCTCGGCGCGCTCGCGACCGAGGGCGTGTTCAGCTTCCCCAAGGCGACGGGAGCCAGCACCGCGATCGCGGTCGGCGCCACCGTCTACTGGGCGAGCGGCACGTCGACGGCGACCGCGACGGCCACGGGCAACAAGCTCATCGGCAAGGTCGTGAAGGCCGCCGCCGATAGCGACGCGACGGTGCTCGTGAAGCTCTTCCAGTGAGGCGCGCATGCCCGACCTCATGGCGAGGGCCGCCGCCTTCGTGGCCGACAAGCTCGCGGCGCACGCCTCGCGGCGCGTGACGTACGTGCGCGGCCAGGAGGCCGCCGAGCTCGACGCCACGGTCGGGCGGTCGTCCTTCGACCTCGACGACGGTCACGGCATCGTCCGCTTCCACGTGCGCGACTACGTCGTGCGCCGGGCGGACCTCGTGCTGTCGGGGATCCCCGCCGTCCCGCGGCGCGGCGACGTGGTCGAGGAGCGCATGCCCGACGGCACCTGCGAGCGGCACGAGGTGGTCAACCTCGCGGGCGCGCCCGAGTGGCGGCCGTGCGACTCATCCGGCGTCCTGATCCGCATCCACACCAAGAGGCTCGAGGCGACGTGACGAGCGACGGAAGCAACCCACGCACCTTCGGCAACGTCCTCGGCATGCTGCAGCTGGCGGCGATCCTGCTGCAGTTCGCGGGGCTCATCTGGCTCGGCGGGCGCTGGTCCGCGGAGATGAACGCCACGGCCGAGCGCGTGCGCGAGCTGCAGGGCATCGTCGGCGACCTCGCCAAGAGCCAGGCGCAGGGCGCGATCATCGACGCCACGCAGGGCGCGCGCCTGGAGACCCTCGCCAAGCGGCTCGACGAGGTGGTCGCCCGGCTCGACCGGCCCGAGGCGCGGAGGGTCCAGTGAACGAGGGCATCGCCGCCGTCGCCGACGCGATCGCCGCCGACCTCGCGGCGCTCGACCTGGGGCAGCCAGCCACGGTGTCGAGGGCGTTCTTCCCCTACCGCGACCGGGAGGACCTCGGCGCGCTCGTGGTGACGGTGATGCCGCGCGGGCAGGAGCGGACGGTGGCGGCCCGGGGCGGGCTGTCGCAGGTCGACCACCTGATCGACGTCGGCATCCAGCGCCGGATCGACGGCACGGACGAGGCGTCGCTCGCGGCGACCGTCGGCGTGGTCGAGCAGGTCGCGGGCTGGCTCGCCGGGAGGCGTCCGTCGGCGACGCCGGACTGGACGTGCGTGGAGGCGCGGGCGGACCCGCTCGTCGCCGAGGACCACGCGCTCAACCTGAGGATCTTTACGGGAGTCGTCCAGGCGCGGCTGCGCAGCCACGCCTGACGGGCGCTCCCTGTCGGTACTGGAGAAGGGACACCAACCATGGCCTACAAGCTCGGAATGGACGCGGTCATCAAGTACGGCGCGGCCGGGAGCACCGCATCGACGGCGCTCACCAACGTGCGCAACGTCACGCTCAACCTCGAGAAGGGAGAGGCGGACGTCACCACGCGCGCCAACAACGGCTGGAAGGCCACGGTCGGCACGCTGAAGGACGCCTCGATCGAGTTCGAGATGGTCTGGGACACCGCCGACGCGGGGTTCACGGCGCTGAAGAACTCCTTCTTCGGCAACACCGCCATCGCGCTCCTCGTCCTCGACGCCGCCACCGGCGGCCAGGGCCTCGACGCGGACTTCATGGTCACCAACTTCAGCCGCGAGGAGCCCCTCGACTCTGCGATCACCGTGAAGGTGACGGCCAAGCCGACGCTCTCGACGCGCGCGCCGAGCTGGCACACCGCCTCGGGCGGGGGGAGCTGACCCATGCAGAACTTCCGCGACAACGCGGGCCGGACATGGGCCGTGTCGGTCGACGTGGCGGCGATCAAGCGCGTGCGCGCGCTCGCCGGGTTCGACCTGCTCTCGGTCATGGACGGCAAGGCGGTCGACCGCCTCATCGCCGATCCCGTGCTCCTCTGCGACGTGCTCTGCGCCGTGTGCAGGCCGGAGGCCGAGCGGCTCGGGGTCACCGACGAGGACTTCGGCCGCGCGATGGCGGGCGACGCCATCGACCACGCGACGCAGGCGCTCCTGGAGGAACTCGTCTCTTTCTGCCCGAACCCGCGCGACAGGAAGAGGCTCCGGAAGTTCGTCACCACCATGTGGACCACGATGGAGAAGGCGCGGGACGTCCTGGAGCGGAAGCTGGACGAACGTCTGGAGGACGCGTCGAGGCAGGCGCTGACCGCGCTTGGAGGCTCGTCTGGCAGCTCGCCGGTGTCGTAGGCGTGGACCCGCATCCCCTGACGCTGCGCGAGCTCTTCGCGATGGCGGAGGGACGGACGAGGGAGTCGTGGAACCACACGTCCGTGGTGCTGGCGCTCCTGGCCAACGTGCACCGCGACCCGAGGAGGAGGTCGGACCCGTTCATGCCCGCCGAGTTCCATCCATACGAGCGCCCGCGCGCTGCGGAGCCGCTAAAGGCCGACATCACGCTGCTTCGCGACGTCTTCGTCCCGAGGCCGGGCGGTGGAGGGCGCGCATGAGGCTCGCCCTTGCCATGGCCGTCATCCTGGTCGCCGCCGGGTGCAGCGCGTCCGGGCGCATCGCCGAGAGCGCCAACGAGGTGCGCAGGCTCGCCGAGTCGAGCCGGGGCCGCTTCGACGCCATCGGCACCGAGGCGCGCGCGGGCGCGCCCGACGTCGACGCCATCGCACGCGAGGCCGAGGGCGGCAGCGCAGAGCAGCAGGCGATCGTCCGTGCCACCGCGGGCATCGTCGAGGCGCTTCCCGGCGTCTCCGACGTGACGCCCTGGTGGGCCACGCTGCTTGCGCGCACGATGGCCGCGCTCGCGGTCGTCGGCGTCGCCGTCATCCTCTGGACGACCGGGCTCGGCGCGCTCGTCAAGCGGGCGCTGTGGGGCTTCGGCCTGCTGCTTCCGCGGAGCGCCGTCTCCGACGCCGACCTCGCACGGTCGATGCTCGACCCGTCGCGGCCCGAGAGCGCACGCGAGTACGTCGCGGCTCGGCGCGCGTCGGACCCCGCCTTCGAGGCCGCGTGGAGGAAGGGCAAGTGAGCGCCGAGCGCCACAACATCGTCATCGAGCAGGGCACGACCTTCGGCCTCGAGGTGGCCTACGAGCAGCCCGACGGCTCCCCGGTCGACATCACCGGCTGGAGCGCGCGCATGCAGGTGCGCCAGAGCCACGCGAGCACGTCTGCCGTCCTCGACCTGACGAGCCTCGCCGGGTCGATCTCGGTGAACGGCCCGCAGGGCACGGTCACCGTGAACGTGGGCGCGACGCAGTCGGCGGCGCTGCCCGCGCCGTTCCTCGGGGTCTACGACCTCGAGATCGCATCGCCCGGCGGCACCGTCATCCGGCTCGTGGAGGGAAGCTGCCGCATCACGCCGGAGGTGACGCGATGAGCTGCTGCCGCGTGGTGGTGCGCGAGTCCCCGAGGCGCGTGACCGTCCGCCAGGACGTCCGCGCCGTGCGCGTCGCGTCGCCCGGTCCGCAGGGACCGCAGGGGCCGCCCGGCGACACCTTCACCGGCGCCTACGCAGAGAGCGTCAACGGCCGGTCGGGGCAGGTCACCCTCGGCGTCTCCGACGTGCGCAACGTCACCGCGGCCAGGCTCATCGGTCGGCGCTCGGGATCCGCCGGGAACGCCGAGGAGATCACCCTCGGCACCGGGCTCAAGATGTCCTCGACCGGGCAGCTGACGACGAACCTCCTGCAGGTGGCCTCGGCCGACGTGCAGGTGATCGCCGGGACCGGGCTCGTGGGCGGCGGCGACCTCACGGCCGACCGATCGCTCGCGGTCGACTTCGCGCCAGCGGGCCTGTCGGTACCTGCGAAGGCCGTGCGCGCGGACGACCCGCGGCTCGGCGACGCCCGCACCCCCGTGGCCCACGCCCACGCCATGACCGACGTCACCGACATCAGCCTCTCGTCGCCCGCACCCGGCGACGTCCTCGCCTACGACGGTTCCAGCCAGCGCTGGACCAACTCCGCCGTGAGCGACGGCGGCAACTTCTGACACGCACCCACAGACAGGAACCACCATGGCAACGACCCTCCGAATCAAGCGACGCGCCTCCGGCAACGCGGGCGCACCCGCCTCGCTCCAGAACGCCGAGCTCGCCTTCAACGAGGTCGACGAC
>JBEITQ010000053.1:0-9733 GCA_040374835.1 Phycisphaeraceae bacterium
AAGCTCGGCGAGGAGCCGACGCACCCGGAGCTCCTCGACTGGCTGGCGCGCCAGGTGGCGGCGAACGGCTGGAGCATGAAGGCGATGCACCGGCTGCTGATGACGAGTGCCGCCTACCGGATGTCGAGCGTCCCGGGCGAGGACGCGCTCGCCAAGGACGCACCGAATGCCCTGCTCTCGCGGTTCCGCGCGCGGCGCCTGTCGGCCGAGGAGCTGCGCGACTCGATGCTGGCCGCGGCCGGCACGCTGAGCGCCGACCGCGGCGGACCGGGCGTGCGGCCGCCGATGCCGGCGGAGGCGCTCGCCACCAGTTCGCGACCGGAGGAGGTGTGGCCGCTCACGCCCCCCGAGACATGGACCCGACGCACGCTCTACATCCACCTGAAGCGGTCGCTGCAGCACCCGCTGCTTGCGGTCTTCGACATGGCCGACGTCGACGGCCCCTGCCCCGTGCGCTTCGCCACGGTGCAGCCCACGCAGGCGCTGAGCATGTTCAACGGCGCGCTCACGAACTCGCTGGCGCAGGACCTGGCCGCGCGCGTGATGCGCGAGCACCCCGGGGACGTGCGCGAGCAGCTGGCACGGGCGCGGGCGCTCACCTCGGGCGCCGTTCCGCCCGCGAAGGACCTCGACGAGGCCGAGGCGTTCGTGCTCGAGCTCCGTGAACGCGACGGCATGGACCACGCCCGCGCGATGCAGGCCTACTGCCTGGTGCTCTTCAACCTGAACGACTTCCTGACCGTCGACTGACCGGAGAACGCCCATGCACGACCACCTCCACCTGCCGCGCAGCACCTTCTGCGGGAACACCCGCCGGGAGTTCCTGTGGCAGGCGGGCGGCGCGTTCACGAGCGTGGCGCTCGCCGGCATGCTGGCGAAGGACGGGTTCCTCGCGCGCCAGGCGGTGGCGTTCGACGGCACCACGCCGCTGCCGCCGTCGCCAAACCCGCTCGCGCCGAAGCCGCCGCTCGTCGGCGGCAAGGCCAAGAGCGTCATCTTCCTGTTCATGTACGGCGGCCCGAGCCATGTCGACACGTTCGACTACAAGCCCGAGCTCTGCAAGTTCGACGGCAAGACCATCAAGGTGAAGACCAAGGGCCGCGGCGGCGACCGCAACGAGGGACGCGTGGTCGGGCCGAAGTGGAACTTCCGCCGGCACGGCCAGTGCGGCGCGTGGGTCAGCGACCTGTTCCCGCACCTGGCCACGTGCGTCGACGACATCGCGTTCGTGAAGAGCATGTACGCGGAGAGCCCGATCCACGGCAGCGCGATGCTCATGATGAACAGCGGCAAGCTGCTCGGCGGCGCGCCGGCGCTCGGCAGCTGGGTGAACTACGGCCTCGGAACCGTCAACCAGAACCTCCCGGGCTTCGTGGTGATGCTCGACTCGACGGGCGGGCCGATCAGCGGCGCCAAGAACTGGTCGTCGGGCTACATGCCCGCCATCTACCAGGGGACGGTGCTGCGCGGCGACGGGCCGCCGATCCTGGACCTCGCGAACCCGCCGCAGCGCTCGGACGACCTGCAGCGGCGGATGCTCGACCGCCTGAAGCTCTGGAACACCCGGCACGCGCTGGCGCGCACCGGGAACACCGAGCTCGAGAGCCGCATCGAGAGCTACGAGCTTGCCTACCGCATGCAGTCGACCGCGCCCGAGGCGGTCGAGCTCGAGGGCGAGTCGGCCGAGACCAAGGAGCTGTACGGCATCGACCGGCCCGAGACCGAGGACTTCGGGCGCAAGTGCCTGCTCGCGCGGCGGCTGGTGGAGCGCGGCGTTCGCTTCGTGCAGGTCTATTCGGGCGGCGCGCACAACGACGCCAACTGGGACGCGCACGGCGACCTGAAGAAGAACCACGACTACCACGCCGGCCGCACCGACCGGCCGATCGCGGGGCTGCTGAAGGACCTGAAGCGCCGCGGGCTGCTCGACGAGACCATCGTCGTGTGGGGCGGCGAGTTCGGGCGCCAGCCAACCGCCGAGTACGCCGAGGGCACCGGACGGGACCACAACTCCTTCGGCTTCACCATGTGGATGGCCGGCGGCGGCGTGAAGGGCGGCGTCAGCGTGGGCGAGACCGACGAGCTCGGCTCCACGGGCGTCGGCGACCGCTACCACGTGAAGCACCTGCACGCGACGATCCTGTCGCTCCTGGGGCTCGACCCGAACGCGCTCACCTACTTCTACGCGGGACTCGACCAGAAGCTGGTGGGCGTGGAAGGCGCCGAGCCGATCCGCGGCGTCATGGCCTGAGCCGCCCGCACGGGCACGCGACCGGAGCCGCCGACGGCGGTCACTTCCAGAAGCCGTCGGTCGGGGTGCCGATGAACGCCGGCATCATGTCCATGGTGGGCGGCACGACGCGGAGCGACGCAATCGCGTCCTGGCCGTCGGTGCTCCATGCGTACTGCAGGAACTCGACGAGCCGCGGGGGGATCGATGCCTCGTCCGCGGCGACGAACGCCAGGCTCAGGTTGCGCACGACCGGGTAGGTGCGGTCGCGGATGGTGACGAGGGTCGGCTCGACCGGCCCACGGCCGTCGTCCAGCGCGACGACGCGCGCACGCGGCTGGCGCGCCCCGAAGCCGGAGACGCCGATGGCCGTCGGATAGGCGCAACAGGCGTTGACGACCGACCCGGGACTGGGCTCGACGTAGCACATGATGGTGGTGATGCGCTCGCCGGGCATGCACCACCTCGTGAACGCCTGCATGGTGCCCGACCCCTGCTCCAGCACGTAGAGGGGCAGGAACTCGGCGCCGAAGGGCGACGCCGGGTCGAGCTCGTTCCACCGGAGGATCGGGTTCGGCACCATCGAGTGCGTGATGGACAGGATGCCGTTGCACTGGGCCTTCGTGAGCGACGCGATTGGGTTCCCGCGGTTGACGTACATGCACACCCCGTCGAGGGCGATCGGGGCGACGAAGAGCCGCTTCTTCGTGGCGGCCTCGATGGCCTTGACCTGCTCGGGCGTCGGCTCGTCGGAGATGGCGGCGAACTCGCACTCGCCTTTCAGGAGCGCGGCGAGGCCGCGCGCGGTGCCGCCCTGGCGGACATCGACCGGCGCGGACGCGTACATCCCCTCGAAGCGGTTGCCGAGCATGCTGAGCATCGGACCCATGGTGTCGGACCCGACGATGCGGATCGGGCCGCCGGTCAAGGCATCGGACGGCGCGTAGGCCGGGAATGCGTTCACGATGGCGGTGACGTCCTCGCCGTAGCCCGTCTCGGGCGTGTAGAGCGCCTTGCCTGCGTCGCGCACCGCCTGCTCGGCGGCGGAGATCGCCGACGCGGCGGAGGGATCGGCCGGACGGGGCGGCACGAAGTTCGGCGGATCGGGCTCGCGCACCGTGCGGGGCTCCGGAGAGACGAGCGTGCCGTCCGGGGCAAGATCCTGCGAGGTGCCGGCCGCCGACGGCGGCTGCTTGCGGTCGCAGCCGGCGGCGAGCGCGACCAGGCAGGCGAGGAGGAAGGCGCGCTTCATCGCATCGGCCTCCGGAGCAGGTAGATCAGGATCCCGGCGCCCACCAGCGCGGTGACGAGGAACGCCATGGCCCCGCGGAACACGCGGTCGACGAGGTCGGTGGCCGTCGCCTCGACGCTTGCCACCCGCTCGGTCACTAGGTTGACGCGGTCGGGCATGGTGGCCGCGGTCTTCGAGATGGTCTCGACCGCCTGGATGAGGCGGGCCGTGTCCTGCAGCGCCAGCATGTCGTACATCAGCGCCTGCACCTGCCAGTTGGCGAAGAGCGGCACGCGCTTGGCCCAGAAGAAGGACCGCTCCAGGGCCAGCTGCGCCTCCTGCGCCTGCTCGGTGGCGCGCTCGATGGGCTCGAGCAGGCCGGCGCCGTCGCGCACGGTCTCGATGAGGGCCTGGCCCTTGGAGCTGGCCACCTCGCTGAAGCGCACGTAGGCCACGAACTCGGTGCCGCCTCGCTGGGACCACCACGAGGAGATCATCAAGTCGATCTGCTCGAGCTGCTCGTCGGTGAAGACCTTCGAGCCCATGCTCCACACGTCCTCGCGCGCCTTGCGCAGGTTCTCGACGAGCGGCTGCGCCCGTTCGCCCCAGATCACCTGGGAGCGGCCGGAGTCGACCCAGAAGTAGTTCTGGAGCGTCACGACGACCATCTGGTCGACCAGCTGCCCGAGGGTGTCGGGCGAGGTGGCGATGTCGTACATGCTGGACACGCCCAACAGCCGCAGGCCGTTCATGATGCGGCACTGCTGCATGTCCGGGTTGCTGCGCATGACGCGCTCGCTGGCGGCGAGCATCAGCGTGAAGTAGCGGTCTGCAAAGGCGTTGGAGAGCTCCTCGAGCTGCGCGCGCGTAATGCGCTGGTCGCGCAGGACGCGCGACCGGTCGGTGGCGCGGACGGTGGAGTGCTGCGCGCAGCCGACGACCGCCGCGAGCGACGCGACGACCAGTCCGGTGCGCCACGCGCGCGCACATGCCCGGCGGGAAACCATGCGTCGAAGGGAAATCATCCTTAGGTAAAGTACCGCGCCTTCGCATGACACACCACGCCCCCGCCATCGTCGCTGCGCTGGCCCTTGCCGGGTCCGCGCTCGCGCAGGATCCTGCGCCCGCAGCCGCTCCTGCCGCGTCCGCCGCGGCCGCCCCCGTCGCCGGCGACCTCGTGCGCCTGCAGCTCGCGACCGGGGAGGTGCTGACCGCCACCCTCAAGTCCGAGACGCCGGACGACGTGACCATCGCCCACCCGGTGCTGGGGACGATCACGCTGAAGCGGGCGTCCGTGAAGGCGATGGTGGTTGCGCCCCCGCCCGCGCCGCCCGCCGAGGACGGTGCGATCGCGAAGGTGGACCTCGGACCCGCGGGAAACGCCGACATGGATGCGCCGAAGCCGGTCGGCAGCGTGAATCCCGGAGACGCGGCAACCACCGACGGCAAGGCTGCCGCCGGCGACGCGGCCAAGGCACCCGCGCCTCCCCCGTCGCCGTGGAAGTTCGTCCTCGACGCCAACGTCAACTACGTGTCCGCCGCGAACAAGCAGCTCGACTTCCGCGTGGCCGGCGCCGCCGTCTACGAGATCAAGGACGTCGAGAAGTGGTCCAACAGCGTCGAGTTCTTCTTCAAGACCGTCGACGGCAGCACCACGGACAACAACCTGCTGGCCACCAGCACCTACGACCGGCGCTTCGAGTCCAACACGCGCGTCCTGTGGTTCGTGAAGGGCCAGGCGCAGTGGGCGCCGCTCGAGGACTACGAGCAGCGGCTTTCGGCCTGGGGCGGCCTGGGCTACGAGTTCTTCAAGAAGCCGACGGCGAACCTGATCGGCAAGATCGGCGCCGGCTACTCGTACGAGTTCGGCAACATCCAGCAGGGCGACCCGCAGCTCTACGCGGCGGCGGAATGGGATTGGGACATCACCGAGAACCAGGCCATCACGGGCAGCTACTGGATCACGCCCGACTTCGCGGACTTCACGAACTTCCTGATGCTCGCGCGGCTCGAGTGGAGCATGAAGCTGCCGGACGTCCCGGGCCTGAAGCTCCTGGGCGGCGTCCGCTGGCAGTACCAGTCGCAGGTGCCCACCGGCGACATCCAGAACGACATCCGCGTGTACGCGGGCCTGCGGCTCGAGGTGTGACGGCGCGCGCGGCGTTGCACGCCCGGCTCGAGCGGATCGCACGCGACCTGCGCGACCGCTGCGCAACGCTGCGCTTCGGCGCCCCGGTGGCGTTCACCTATCACCCGCTCGACTACGCGTGGCATGCGCACCGCGCCTATCTGCGAATGGCGTGGCCGCGTCCGGACATGCTGTTCGTCGGCATGAACCCGGGCCCGTTCGGCATGGCGCAGACCGGGGTGCCGTTCGGGGAGGTGGCCTCGGTGCGCGACTTCCTGGGAATCGACGCCCGCACCGCGCGGATCGGAGCGCCCGAGCGAATGCACCCGAAGCGGCCGGTCGACGGCCTGGCGTGCACGCGCAGCGAGGTGAGCGGTGCCCGCGTCTGGGGCTGGGCGCGCGCGCGGTTCGGCACGCCGGAGGCGTTCTTCCGCGCCGCATTCGTGTGGAACTGGTGCCCGCTGGCGTTCATGGCGGCGTCGGGGGCGAACCTCACGCCCGACAAGCTGCCGCGCACCGGGCGCGCCGCGGGCACGCATCGCGCGCTCGAGTCGGCGTGCGACGAGGCGCTTGCGGCGGTGATCGGCGCCCTGGAGCCCGCGCACGTGGTCGGCTTCGGCGCGTTCGCGGCCGATCGCGCGCGACGGGTGCTGGCGGACGACGGTGGGCGCGATGCCCGCGTGCCGCCCGTGATGCAGGTGCTGCACCCGAGCCCCGCGAGTCCCGCCGCCAACCGCGGATGGGCCGCGCAGGTCGACCGTGCCCTCGCACCTATCCTCACGGGGTGCGCGTCGCGGTCCTGAACGTGGTGGGGCTCTCGCCCTCGGTGTTCGCGCGCCGAAAGTCGCCGGCGCTCCAGGCCTTCGCGCAGCGTTCGGGCGGGATCCGAACCCTCGAGCCCGACTTCCCGGCCGTCACGTGCACGGTGCAGTCGTCGATGCTCACGGGGCGGCGCCCCGAGCACCACGGCATCGTCGGCAACGGCTGGTTCGACCGCACGCTCAACGAGGTGCACTTCTGGAAGCAGTCGAACGCCCTGGTGCAGGGGCCGATGGTGTGGGACGCGCTGCGCGCCCGCGCGCGGGAGGAGGGCCGGCCCGCGCCCACCGTGGCGAACTCGTTCTGGTGGTTCAACATGCACTCCTCGGCGGACATCTGCGTCACGCCGAGGCCGCAGTACCGGGCCGACGGACGCAAGGTGCCCGACTGCTGGACGCGGCCCCCGGACCTGCGCGACGCGCTGCAGCGCGAACTCGGGCCGTTCCCGCTCTTCCGGTTCTGGGGGCCCGCCGCGGGCATCGAGAGCACCGACTGGATCGCCGCGGCGGCGCGGCGCGTCGAGGAGCGGTTCGAGCCGGCGCTGCACCTCGTCTACCTGCCGCACCTGGACTACTGCCTGCAGAAGTACGGCCCGGACGACGCGCGCATCGACCCGGAGATCCGCGAGATCGACCGCGTCTTCGCGGAGCTCGAGCGCTTCTACGCCGCGCGCGGGGTGAAGGTCATGGTGGTGAGCGAGTACGGCATCGCGCCCGTCTCGCGGGCCGAATGCCCCAACCGATTGCTGCGTGCCGCAGGACTGCTCTCGCTGCGTGTCGAGGACGGCCGTGAGCTGCTCGACGCCGGCGAGAGCCGCGCGTTCGCGGTGTGCGACCACCAGGCGGCGCACGTCTACGTTCGCGATCCGGCGGACCTGCCCGCGGTCCGCGCAGCGCTCGAGCGGTCGGAGGGAATCGAGCGCATCCTGGATGCCGATGCCCAGCGCGCGGCCGGCATCCACCATGCGCGAAGCGGCGACCTGGTGCTGGTCGCGCGCGCGGGTTGGTGGTTCGCCTACCCGTGGTGGGAGGACGACCGGCATGCGCCCGACTGGGCGCGAACGGTGGACATCCACCGCAAGCCGGGCTACGACCCGCTCGAACTCTTCATGGACCCGGGCCTGCGGGTGCCGAAGGCATACGTGGCCGGGAAGCTCGCGCTGCGCGCGGCCGGGATGCGCACCCTGCTTGACGTGGTGCCGCTGGACCCGGCGCTCGTGCGCGGAAGCCACGGGCGCATCGAGCGTGGCACCCCGTACGCGCCCGTCCTGATCGCGGACGGAGTGCATGACGGCGGCACCGGCCCGCTGCCGGCGACCGCCGTGCACGACGCGATCCTCGAGGCGTGCCGGCCATGAGCATGCGTGCGGTGTGGGCGCTGGCGGCGGTGGTGGTGGGAGGCGCGGTGATGGCGGCAACGTGGCCGCAGGGTGCGGACCGGACCGACCGGCGCGCGGAGCGAGACGGGTCGATGCCCTCCGGGATCATCGCGCCGGTCGACGCCCCTGTCGCCGCGGCGTCGACCGCGAATTCACAGAAACCCAGCGTCCTGGAGAACTACCTCGGCGGCTCGCTGGCCGTGCCGACCGCGTCCGCGCCCACGCTCACCGTCGGTGCCGTCGCGCGCATCGAGCGGCTCGACGACCGCACGGTGCGCCTCGACGACCGCTTCACGGTGCGCGGCAGCGGCACCGAGCGCGACCCGTACCTCGTGACGTGGGAACTCCTGGCGAGCGCCGCCGAGAGCGTCGATGCCGCGGCGGGCAGGTTCGTCATCCCGGGCCGCATCGCCGACCTGCGCGGCGCATGGGTCCGGATCAGCGGCTACTGGGCGCCGCCCGTGCAGGCCTTCGAGGCGCGCGAGCTGATGGTGATGCTCAACAAGTGGGACGGCTGCTGCATCGGCCTGCCGCCGACGCCGTTCGACTCGATCGAGGCGACGCTCGCCGCACCGATGCCGGTGAAGGGCGAGCACCTCTTCCGATTCGGCACCATCACGGGCCGGCTGGAAGTGGAGCCGTTCGTCGCGGGCTCGTTCCTCCTGGGGCTCTATCGCCTGCAGGAGGCGGTGATGGAGTCGTCGTCGTGACGCTCGACATCGGGCCGCTGCGGCTGGCGACGCCGCTGCTCTTGGCGCCGATCGCCGGCCACTGCGACCTGGCGTTCCGCATCCTGTGCCGCGAGCAGGGCGGCGTGGGGCTGGCGAGCACCGACCTCCTGAATTCGCATGCCGTGCTGCGCGGCTCGCCGCGGAGCCTGGAGCTGGCCGCCACCGACCCCGCCGACGACCCGTGCGGCATGCAGCTCTACGGCAACTGGGACGACCCGCTGCCCGAGGCGGCATGCTGGGCGATCGACCGCGGTGCCCGGCTCATCGACATCAACATGGGCTGCCCGGTCGACAAGGTGGCGAAGAAGAACGGCGGGTCGCTGCTCCTCTGCGATGCGCTGGGCACGGTGCGGCTGGCATCGCGGATCGTGGAGGCAGTGCGGCGCCACTCCGGCGGGCGCGTGCCGGTCACGGCGAAGATGCGGCTTGGGTGGGATCCGGAGCGGTTCGTGGCGCCGGAGCTGGCGCGCGACCTGGAGTCGGCCGGCATCGCCGCGGTGACGGTGCATGGCCGCTGGACGGTGCAGCTCTTCTCCGGCAAGGCCGACTGGGCACGGATCGGCGAGGTGGTCTCGGCCGTGCGGTCGATTCCCGTGATCGGCAACGGCGACGTGACCGAGCCCGGGCACGTGGCGGCGCTGATGTCGGCATCGGGCTGCCGGGGCGTGATGGTCGGCCGAGGCGCCTTGCGGACCCCGTGGATCTTCCGGCAGGCCGAGGCCCTGCTGCGGACGGGCTCGGCGGCACCCGAGCCGAGCTTCGACCAGAAGGTCGCCTGCATCGAGCGGCACGTCGACCTGCTGGAGCGCCACCACTCGCCCGAACACCTGCTCCACTGCATGCGCAGCCGCATCAGCTGGTACGGCAAGACCATGGGCCACGTGAAGGCGCTCAAGGAGGCAGTCCGGACGGCGGGGTCGGTCGACGAGATCCGGTCGGCCGTGCGTGCCTGGCGCGGCCTTGAGGTCCGAGAACCTTTGCTTGGACGTTCCTTCCGTGAAACGCCGGCAGGATGAAAGGAAAAACGCCCGCATGTTCCTTGCCTGCGGCCTGGACCGGGTCATAGTCCCCGTGATCGTCGGGCGATCCCGTCGGTCGTTGTTTGGGAAAGGGAACGAAAACCAGCATCGGTTGACCTGAGGGAAAGGGTTGGCCGTGTCCCCCGCGAGGAGGTGGGCACGTGGTTTCGATTGCGAGGCATTCGATTGTTGCGGCA
>JBEITQ010000078.1:0-8250 GCA_040374835.1 Phycisphaeraceae bacterium
AGCGCCGTCGCGCAGGCCGTCGAGGAGACGGCGGAGATGCTGCAGGCGGACGCGACCTCGAACCTCACGGAAGACGAGGTGCGCGTCGTGACCGAGGCCTACGAAGCTGCGCGCGGCTGGGCCCAAGGTGCAGGCACGCTCGCGAGCTTCGAGCGCGAGGCCGAGGCTGCGCGCGTCTGGATCGATGCGCTGCGCGCCGGCACGGATGGCGCGTGGTCGCGTGCGGTCGCGGCCCACGAACGGCTGATGCGCGAGTTCCGCGACACGCTGCTCGTGCGCCTGCTCTCCGACGGACGCCCGTGAGCGAGGCGCCGCGGCTCGAACCGTGCCGCGACGGCCGCTCTCGGCTGTGGGTGCGCGCCCAGCCGGGCGCGAGGCGCAGCGGGATCGCTGGCCTTTGGAGCGGCGCGCTCAAGGTCGCCGTGCGAGCCCCGGCGCAGGACGGCCGTGCGAACGAGGAGCTGCTCGCGGTCCTCGCCGCGGCCCTCGACCTGCGCCCGCGCGACCTCGAGCTCGACAGTGGCTCGACTGCGCGCGACAAGCAAGTTCTCGTGCCCCTCGCTCTCCCCCGCCTGCGCGAGTTGTTGCTCGCGGCGCTGCCTCAGGATTGAATCTGGCCCCATGCACACGTCCGCGCTCGACGAATCCGTGGCCTCGATCCGCTACTACGACGGCTCGATCATCGTGCGCGCGCCGGACTTCATCCAGCGCCAGATCGGCGGCTACGGCATGCTTCCGCCGGCACCTCCCCGCGCGGGCGGCGGCAGGGGCGGCCGCTACGTCGGCCTGAACCTGAACCTCGGCTTCCAGCAGCTGCAGGGCTTCACGCCCGCGACCGTCTCGGGCGCGGCCGGCGGCGGCGGCACCGGCAACTTCATCCCCGCCGGCGCCCAGACCCCGGCCACGGGCGCCCCGGGCACCCCGCCTGCGGCCCCCGCGCCTCCGGCCGGCGGCCAGGGCGGCACCGGACGCAAGGGCACGCCGCCCGCGGGCGCGCCGTCCGGCGGCTCCACCAAGTGACCGCGCGCACAACTCCCGCCACGGACTCGGCGCTCCGCTCCGACCTGCGCAACTGCACGGGCGACGGGGTGACGCACGCGTTCATGGTGGGCCTCGGGGAGACGAACTTCCCGCTCTTCGCGCTCGCGCTCGGCAAGGGCGACGCGGTCGCGGGGCTCGTGGCGACGGTGCCGCAGCTCATCGGCGCGGTGCTGCAGCTGTGCGCGCCGTGGGGCATCGAGCGCATCGGCTCGCCGCGGCGGTGGATCATGCTCTGCGCGAGCGTCCAGGCGGCGAGCTTCGTGCCGATGGTGGTGGCCGCGGTCGCGGGCGCCATGCCCACGTGGTGGCTCTTCGCGGTGGCCAGCGTCTACTGGGCCACGAACCTCGGCGCCGGCCCCGCGTGGAACACGTGGGTGGGCGCCCTCTTCCCGCGCCGCGTGCGGGTGCGCTACTTCGGCTGGCGCTCGCGCATCTACCAGGTGGCGATCATGGGGTCGCTCCTCCTCGGCGGCGTGATCCTGATGCTCGGCGATCCCGGCAAGGCGCAGCGCATGCTGGGCTTCGACCTCGGCGTCGACCTCGGGCTCATGGTCGCGTTCGCCGCCACGTTCGCGCTGGCGGGCCTGAGCCGGCTCTGGAGCGTCCGCTTCCTGAAGCGCCAGGGCGAGGCGCCGGGCCTCGACGTGCGCAGCCACCGGCGCGTGCGCATCCGCGAGATGCCCCGGCGCGTGCGCGTCGAGCAGGACGGCCGGCTGCTCGGCTCGATGGTGATGATGACCATCGCCGTGCAGGTTGCGCAGCCGTTCTTCGTGCCCTACATGAGCCGGCAGCTGGGCTTCAGCGACGCCGAGGTGCTCGCGATGATCGCGGCGAGCTTCGCGGCCAAGAGCGCGGTCGCCCCGCTCTGGGGCCGGTGGGCGCAGCGCAACGGCGCGCGCAGCCTCTTCATCGTCGGGGCGCTCGGCGTGGTGCCCCTCGGGGCGCTGTGGATGGCGAGCCCGTCGTTCTGGTACCTCCTGGGCCTGCAGGCCTTCACGGGCGCCATGTTCGGGGCATTCGAGCTTGGGTTCTTCTTCCTGGCGCTCGAGGCGATCCGCGAGGACGAACGCACCAGCCTGATGGCGAACTTCATGCTCCTCAACAGCTTCGCCGCGGCGGCGGGGTCGCTCGCGGGCTCGACGGTGCTCGGCCGTGGCGGCGCGGACATGGGCGCCTACATGACGATCTTCGCCGCCAGTTCCGTGGTGCGGATGCTGGCCTTCGCCACCGTGGCAAGCGTGCGCGGCGACGTCCGGCACGCGACGCCGATGGCGACGCAGCCGCTCGCGCTGCGGCCGTCGGCCGGCAGCATCGAGATGCCCGAGCCCGCCTCGATCGAGGAGCCCGAGGCCATGGGGTCGTCGCGATGAGCCGGTCCGCCGCGGTCATGGTGCTGGTGCTGCTCGCGGCCGTCGCCGCCCGTGCGGCGTTCCTGTCCGACGGGCTGTGGTACGACGAGATCGCCGCGTTCCTGGGCTACTCCTTCCGCGGCCCGTGGCATGCGGCCACCACGTACTTCTCGACCGCCAACCACGTGCTGCACTCGGCGCTGGTGGCGGCGAGCGCCGGCGCCCTCGGGGTGGACGAGCTGTCGCTCAGGCTCCCGAGCTTCCTCGCGGGAATCGGTGCCGTGGCGGCCGTCGCGTGGCTTGCACGCGAGGCGTGCGGCACGGCGCTGGTGCCGTGGGCCGCGGGCGCGGCGGCACTGATGCCGGTGGCGGTACTGCCGGCGACCGAGTCGCGCGGGTACTCGATGATGATGCTGTTCGCGGCGCTCGGGACCGCGGCGTTCCTGCGCGCGCGACGCGCGGGCGGCGCATGGTGGCTGGCCTACGCGCTGGCCTGCGCGCTGGGGACGTGGTCGCACCTGGTGACGATCTGCGTGCCGGCGTTCCACGGCCTGTGGAGCATCGCGGCCGTGGTTCGCGCGTCGGGCCCCGACGACCGGCGCCGCGCGCTGGCGGGTGCCGGCGCGGCGCTCCTTGCCGGCGCGCTGTCGGCGGCGTTCCTGGCGCCGGTGATCCCCGGCATCGTCGCGCTGCGCGACGAATTCCGGGCCATCGACGGAAACGAGCCGACGCTGTTCGGCCCCGAGGGCGCGGCGATGCTGTGGTCGATCGGCGGCACGTGGTGGGCATGGCCGTCGGTGGCGGCGATGCCGCTCGCGGCGGCGGGCCTGCACCGCGCACGGCAGGACCGCGCGTACCGGCAGGCGCTCGTGCTCTCCCTCGGCGGGGCGCTGGTGGCGCTCGCGTTCCCGGTCCTCCTGAACAGCTGGCTGTACGCACGGTTCCTGGCCTTCGCGGTGCCGGGCATCGCGCTGCTCCTCGGCGGCGGGGCGCAGGCGATCGCCGTGCGGAACCGCGCGGCCGCCGCGGCGGCATGCACCGTCGCCGTCGCCGCATGGGTGACCTGCCTCGCCACGCTCGGCCCGCGGCAGCAGCTGCGCGAGGCGACCGACCTCCTTGCCGGGGCGATGAAGCCCGGCGACCGCGCCGTCGCCGTGGGCCTGCCCGACGACGTGCACCGCTGGTACGCACTGGCGCGCGGGATCGACCTGCCCGGCTGCGGCGCCTACGGCCGCGACATGCTGCCGGCCGTCGAGGACCGGTCGGTGCGCTGGGCGATGTTCCTCTACCCGCGCGCCATGCCCGAGGCGCTCGAGGCGCTGCGCGCGCGCGGCTTCGAGGAACGGACGCGGCTGCCGGGATGGATCGACTGGGGCGGCGGCGAGATCGTGCTCCTCGAGCGCCGTTAGCATCATTGCGCGCGTGCGCGGGACCTTCGAGATCATCTCCGAGCGCGAGGGCACCGGAGGATGGACCTTCGAGGTCCAGGAGATCCGGCACGACGGATCGCTCGCCGGCGTGCGCCTGACGATGAGCTGGCAGGACTACGACCTCTTCTGCCCCGACGGCTCCGTGCCGCCCGAGGGCGTGGCGCTCGCCGTGCTCGAGGTGGCGAAGGAGCTGTGGCCCGAGGGAGTCCCGTCGCGGATCGACGCGAGCTCGCCCCGGCGGCGCGCCGCGGACGCCGACCGCCGGATCTCCGAGCGCGTCGACGTCAGGGCCGCGTGACGGCCGCGTCGGCCATCAGCGGCCTCAGCTCGCGCGGCCGGTGGACGACGGGAACCTCGACCCAGAACGTGCTGCCCTTCCCCGAGGCGCTCACCAGGCCGACCGAGCAGCCCATCAGGTCGGCGAGTTCCCGGCAGATCGCGAGCCCGAGGCCGGTGCCCCCCGCGCGGCGCGTGTGGCTGGCGTCCACCTGGCGGAACTTCTCGAAGATGGTCTCCTGCATGTCCTCGGGGATGCCGGGACCGTGGTCCGTGACGCTGATGCGCACGGCCTCGCCGCCGCTGCGCTCGGCGCGCGCGACCGACACGATCACCGCGCCGTCCTCGGGGGAGAACTTGATCGCGTTGGAGAGGTAGTTGTAGAGGATCTGCTGCAGCTTGCCCGCGTCGGTCTCGACCTTGGGCAGCCCCTCCGCGACGCGTGCCTGCAGGTCGATGCGCTTCTGCTGCGCGAGCGGGCGCATGATCGCCTGCAGGCCCTCCACCACGTCGGCGGCCGACGCGGGAGCGACGGTCACCTCCATGCGCCCGGCCTCGATCTTCGCCATGTCCAGCAGCGAGTTGATCATGTCCAGAAGCGAGCGGCCGCTGCGCTGGATGTTGCCGATGTAGCGCAGGCGCTTGGGGTCGGGGGCCGCCTCCGAGCGTGCGACCTCCTCCAGCAGGTCGGCGAACCCGATGATGGAGTTGAGCGGCGTGCGCAGCTCGTGGCTGACGTTCGCCAGGAACTCGCTCTTCAGGCGGTTGGACTCGCCGAGGCCGACGTTCGCCTCGGACAGCTCGCCGATCTTCAGGTCGAGCGCCTCGTTCATGGCGAAGAGCTGCAGCTGCGCGCGCTCGGCCGCGTCGAGCATGCGGTTCATCCCCTCGGCGAGCGCGCCGAGCTCGTCGTGGCCGTCGGCCGGGGCGCGCGCGGAGGTGTCGCCGCGGACGACGCGCTCGGCGGTCTCGCGGAGCTGGCGGACGGGCCCCAGCACCTCGCGGCGCACGAAGACGGTGGCCACGGCGGCGCCGGCAAGCGCCAGGAGCGCCGCGCCTCCGGCGATGGTCCAGCGCAGGATCGCGGCGTCGGCGTCGGGGTCGCCCGCGGCCGCAGGGTCGGCCCGCGATGCCGCGGCCGACTCGAGCGCACGGCCCGCGAGCCACCATCCGCCGGTGCCGACGACGGCGGCCACCACGCCGAGGCCCGCGCCCACGACGATGGTCGTGCGCGTGGCAAGCGAGCCCGTCCGTTCCGGCATGGCGCGGATGATAGGCTCGGACCCGCATGCGACGGCCCGAGTGCGATCCCGACGACGTGCGCATGGAGGACGTGCTCTGCGACTTCTGCGTCCGCGCGTGGAGCGAGGCGCTGCCGATGGTCGAGGGACACCAGGGCAGCTGCATCTGCGGCGACTGCCTCGCCGACGCATACCGGGAGGCGGTGCTCGCCGAGCGGCCCGACGGCCCGCCGAACCGCTGCACGCTCTGCCTCGAGGACCGTGCCGACGCCGGCTGGGAGCGCGGCGGCGCACGCGCCTGCCGCCGATGCGTCCGCCAGTCGGCCGCGGTGCTGCAGAAGGACCCCGACCTCGGCTGGCGCAAGCCGGTCGCCTGAGCCGGGCCGCCCGGTAGCCTTCGCCGCATGGAGACCTACCTCGGAGAGGCCGACGAGCGCGTGATCGTGATCGTGGCGGACGGCGGGCTCAACTCGGGCACCGCCGCGCAGATCGAGGAGGTCGTCCAGCGCGCGGTCGACTGCGGGATGCGCGGCGTCATCGTCGACTGCTCGAAGCTCGACATCCTCTCGAGCTCGGGCCTGGGGCGCCTCCTCATGCTCCACAAGCGCATGCGCCAGCACGGCGGCGAGGTGCGGATCGCCGGCCTCAAGGGGATGGCCGTGCAGGTGCTGCGCCTGGCGAAGCTCGACGGGATCTTCGAGCTCTACCCGGACGTGTCGCAGGCACGGCTGGCGTTCAGGCCGAAGCCGGGCGGCGCCTGAGCGTCACGGCATGGAACGGCCGCCCCTCGCGGCGATACTTGCGCTCGAAGTTGGTGCCGACCACCTCGCCGCTCGCGGCGCTTGCCGGACGCTCGAACGGGACGGCCTCGAAGAGGTGGCCCGCGGAGGAGATCCGCTCGCCGTACCAGGCCCAGAGCGCGTCGTGGTCGGTCACCAGGCGAAGCTCGCCGCCCGGCCGCAGCACGCGGTGGAACTCGACGAGCGAGGCGTCCTGCACCACGCGGCGCTTGTGGTGGCGCGCCTTCGGCCACGGATCGCTGAAGTAGAGGTGCACCACCGAGCAGGTCGAGTCCGCCAGCCAGCATCGCACGAACTCGGAAGCGTCGGCGTAGAGCATGCGCACGTTCGCGATGCCCGCGCGGCGGATGCGGTCGGCGGCGTAGCGGTAGAACTCGCCCGCCCACTCGATGCCCAGGTAGTTCACGTCCGGGTGGGCCGGGGCCTCCTGCAGCAGGAAGGTTCCCTTGCCCGAGCCGATCTCCAGCTCGAACGGCGCGTCCGGCCGCTCCGGGAAGAACCACGCCGGCCCGAGGCGGCCGGCCTCCGGGGGCGGCAGGTCCTGCTGCGAGCGTCCGACGCCGCGGACGTCGAGCGCGCGGCCATGGCCCAGTCCGAACGACATGTCGCGAGGATACGGCCCGGCGCGGCTTCGGTAGCGTGGCGCATGACATGCACCTCGCCCGATGCCTCGCCAACGCGCTCGTCCTCGCCCTTGCCGCGGCCCCCGCCGCGCACGCCCGGCAGGAGGTGATCCGCCCCTTCGACGGCGCCACGCTCGACGGGTGGAACGGCGACCGCGGCACCTGGTCGGTCGAGGACGGCGCGATCGTCGGCCGATCGACCGCCGAGCGCCCGCTTGCGGCGAGCGCCTACCTCGCCTGGGACGGCGACATGCCCGGCGACTTCCGGCTGCGGTGCGAGTTCCTGGTGACGGGCGGCAACAGCGGCATCCAGTACCGCAGCGCGCGCGTCGACGGCCAGGCCGACATGGCCGGATTCCAGGCGGACCTCGACGCGGCCAACGCCTACACCGGCATCCTCTACGAGGGACTCGGCCGCGGCATCATGAGCGCGCGCGGCGAGCGCGCCGAGTGGACGCCGGAGGGCAAGCGCGTCGCCGGCACGTTCGCCGGGGACCCGGAGCTCAAGGACGTGATGCGCCCGGGCGAGTGGAACGAGTACGTGGTCGAGGCGCACGGCACGCGCGTGCGCCACTGGATCAACGGGACGCTGATGACCGACGTCGTCGACGGCGACGCGACGCGGTTCCGCCGCGACGGGCAGCTGGCGTTCCAGCTCCACCAGGGACCGCCGATGGAGGCCAGGTTCCGCGCCATCGAGGTGACGCCGATCCGCGAGGCGCCGCCGGCCGAGGCGATCACCGCGCCTGCGGGCTTCGAGGTGGCGCGCGTCGCCAGCGCGCAGCCCGGGCAGGGAAGCTGGGTGGCGATCGCCTTCGACCCGCAGGGGCGCGCGATCGTCAGCCCGCAGTCGGGGCCGCTGCTGCGGCTGGAGATCCCGGGCCTGTCGGAGGGCTTCGAGGGCGAAGAGGTGCGGGCCACCGTGCTCGACGGCGTGCCGGGCAGCGCGCAGGGACTCTGCTTCCTCGGCGGGGACCTCTGGGTGAACTCGTCGGCCGCGGGCCCGGACGCGGGACTCTGGCGCCTGCGCGACGGCGACGGCGACGGACGCTTCGACGCACGCACGAAGGTGCTTGCCTGGGACGGCGACGGCGGCGAGCACGGCCCGCACGGCGTGGTGCCCGGGCCCGACGGCGCGCTCTACGTCGCGGTCGGCAACCACACGCCGGTACCGGCATCGGTCGAGCGCGGCGCGTGCGACCGGTGGGCCGAGGACATCGTGGGCGAACGCATGTGGGACCCGCGCGGCCATGCCGTCGGCCTGACCGCGCCGGGCGGCACGGTGATCCGCGTCGATCCCGCGACGGGCGATGCCGAGCTGTGGGCCACCGGGTTCCGCAACCACTACGACCTGGCGTTCGCGCCCGACGGCGAGCTCTTCACCTACGACAGCGACATGGAGTGGGACATGGGTGCGCCGTGGTACCGCGCGCCACGCATCGTGCACGTGGTGCGCGGCGGCGAGTACGGCTGGCGATCGGGAAGCGGCA
>JBEITQ010000183.1:0-4266 GCA_040374835.1 Phycisphaeraceae bacterium
GGGCGGGTCGGCGGGCTTCGCGGCGGCGGGCGGCACGTCGGACTTCGCCGGCGTGGCGGTCGGTGCCGGAGGCGCCGGCGGCACCGCCGGCGCGGGCGCCTGCGCCACCGCTGCGCCGTGGAGCGACGCCAGCACGACGATCGACGCACGGATCCGGCGGAAGATGTCCAGGGAGGCCTGCATGCTCGGTTCCTTTCGGCGCAATCCGGGAACGACTTGGGCCGGAGTTCAGAGAGGTCGATAAACGACGGCGTGGTCGCCGTCCAGGGGATCGAAGGTGATGGTGGCGCGCTCGGAAGCGCCGTCCACCGCAAGGTCGAAGGAGGGCACGGGGTCCATCACCCCGCCGAAAGGGCCGAAGCGCGCATCCCGAATCGAGCCGCGCCAGAGGATGCGCACGCCCGTCGCCGCCGAAGCGCGGCCCTCGCCGAAGCGGACGGACACCGGGCCGTTGGGCCCGTCGATCGGGACGTCCGGCGTCGAGGCACGCGCGATCCAGTACCCGCGGCCGTCGGCAGCGGGCCGGAACAGCACGGGATCGGCGGGCGTCGCCAGCGCCCGGCCGCGCGCCAGCGCGAGGTCGGCATCGATGAAGCGCGACGCGGCATCCATGCGCTCGTACGCGCCGCCGCCGGCAAGGTCGATCGCCAGGCCCGCGATCACCGCGATCATCACCGCGACCACCAGCACCTCGATGAGCGTGAATCCGCGGGACCGGCTCATCGCGCCGCCTCCGCGTCGAAGCCGTAGGACAGGACCCGCACCGGGAACATGTCCTCCGGGTCGCCGCCCCGCGACGGCGCGCCGCCCTCGGTGAACCCGGTCACCAGGTCCAGGGCATGGTCGTAGTAGAAGCTCGCGGTGTCGTAGACCAGCAGGTGGTTGCAGGCCACGCGGCCGTAGAGCTCCGACCGCCCGAACATCCGGATGGGGTTCGTGGGCAGGAACATCGAGCCGACCATCGCGGTGTCGCGCACGTCCCAGAGGAAGAAGTTCGAGAGGAACTGCCGCATCGGGTAGATGCGCACCCGCCACGGCTCGACGTACTGGGGAGACGAGGGGGGGTACGGGAAGCAGTCGTTGGTCGTGAAGCGCCCGAACCACGCGTCGCGGTGCGGATCGCCGTCCACGAGCTGGCCGTTGCAGACGTACTGGTGGCGGGAGCCGATCCAGCAGTTGCGCACGTCCATCGAGTAGCCGTTGAAGATCTCCAGGCTGCTGTTCGGGCCGAGCTCCACCGACGAACCCTGCCAGTCGAGGCCGGTCAGCGCGAGGTTCGGGTTGATCACGAAGCGGACGTCGCCGTTGACGATGATGCGCGAGTCCCGAAGGACCCAGGATCCCCACACCTCGTAGGTCCCGGCGTTGAGCGTCACGGTGGCGCCCGAGCGCACCTCGAAGTTGCGGGTGAAGAGCTGCGGCAGGAACGCGGCGCGCACGCGGAAGGGCGTGAGCGTGCGGGTTCCGCCGTTGATGACGAAGTGGCTGGTGTAGTTCGTGAACGGGCTGGCCACCGTCGGGTTGGCCGGGGCGTCGCGCATCCGGGCCGAGTCCTCGGGGTCCATGCGCTTGGCGGCCACCTGCCCCGCGTCGGTGCCCTGCACCACGATCCCGGACGCGGTCGCGGGGTAGTAGATCCACGTCGACTTCATGCTGTCGGCGTCGGCCGGGTCCGCGCCGGCCACCTCGGGCTCGAACTCGCATCCGCCCTGGAGCCAGATGCCCGTGCCGAGCCACGGGAACAGCGTGCTGAGGGCCGCCAGGTCGGCCTGCGTGCCGATGTTGGTGCGCAGCTTCATGGCGCTCATCGGCGCGTTCGGCCAGCGGCCGATGAAGTTGCGGCCGCCGTCGACGATCATGATCTTGTTGGCGAAGATCGCGTATTCCGCCTTCACCACGCTCGGGATGCTCATGTGCGCCACCGAGGTCCACGTGGCGCCGCCGCGCGCGCTGGAGACGGTGACCTCGAGCTCGGTGGTCGAGTCGTCGGGATTGGCGGCCGAGCCCGTGGCGCCGGCCGCGCGCTTCTCGAGGTCGACGAGCCGCACGCCCACCGTGCCGCCGTCGAGCGCGTAGTCGCGCACCAGCCACCCGTCCTGGTGGTTGCGGCGCCACTGGGTCTCGCTCGTGCGCAGGAGCTGCTTGGCGAGGTCCATGCCGGCGGCCGCGAGCGTGCGCGCGTCGGCGCCGAGCACGGCGTTCGAGGCGATGGCGGCCGACGTGTCGCGGCTGGCGACGTAGGCCAGCGTCGAGGTGCCCACCACCATCATGGCGAAGAGCGCCATGAGGAGCGCGGCGCCGCGGCGCACCGGGCGGCGAGGGCGGGCGCGCACGTTCACGGGCACCCCCCGTGGCGCTGCAGCGCCGAGAGGATGCCTCCGAGGAGGAGTTCCCCGCCGCCGTGGTCGGCATCGAGCCCGACGCGCAGCCACAGGCGGCGGTCCGAGCACGGATCGAACCCGTCGGCGACGAACTCCGCGTCCTGGACGCCCTCGAGGACCACCGAGCGTTCCAGCGCGCCGGCGGCGGCCAGGGTGGTCCGGAGCGCGGGCCAGTCGGTCGAGAGGCCGCATGCCGTGCGGTCGTCGCGGTTCGCGGTGCGCTGCATCACCAGGCACCCCGTGGGGCGGTCGAAGACGTACCAGCGCAGCTCGTTGCGGTCGATGCGGTCGAAGTCGGTGGCGTTGGCGGCGGTGCCGTCGAAGGCCTCGGCCGGCAGCCAGAGGAGCGCCTCGTCCCCCCCGTGGTGCAGGATCATCCGGGCACGGAAGAGGTGGTCGGCGATGCGCGCCTGGACGCGCGCCACGCGCGCGGTCTCGCGCGATGCCTCCGCCTGGCCGTCGAGGCCGACGCGGATGGCGGACGCCGTGGTCACCACGGCCGCCGCGACGATCGAAGTGACGGCCAGCGCCGCCAGCAGCTCGACGATGGTGAGCCCGCGCCGGGACCTGGTGGTGCGCCGGTTCACGTCTGCGGGTCCTTGCCGCGGAAGCGGACGAGCCGCGCGAGCGCCGCACCGTCGGACCCGCGCACCTCGACGGTGATGCGTCGGCCCTCGAGCACGAAGTTGTTCAGCTGCGGGAAGGAGCGGTTCTCGCCCTCCACCGTGGTCACGACCGTCAAGCCCGACGCCGCGTCCGGGAGCGGCACGCGCGCCCCGCTTCCCGGCACCGGGGGAGAGCGCAGCGACTCGCCGGTCACGGTGCCGGCGAGCGACGCCATCTCGCCGTACGGCTGCTCGAGGACCTCGCTCATCCGCAGTTCCGCCACCTGGGTGGCGATCACCGCGCGGCGGTTCTCCTCCTCGACGGCGATGCCCACCGCCACGGACGTGGAGGCCGCGAGCGCGACCATCGCCACGATGACCGAGGCGACGAGGGCCTCGATCAAGGTGAACGCCGCGCGCGTGGCGCGGGCGTGGCGGCGTGGCCGGAACTGGTCCGGGTCGGATCCCATCGATTCACCAGCGAACATCGGATCCCGGCGGCCCGTCCACAAGCGATGTCCCGCATTTCGGACCTGCCTTCCGTTATGGGGCCGCGATTTTGTGATCGAAATCCGATCGGTTTGCTTCAGTCGCGCATCGCCATTTCCGACAGTCACTTCCGGCCGGTCGGGCACGTGCCCGGCCAACGACTGGGCCAGGACAGCCCGACCGCCCTGCACTCAACCAGCAACGCAAGGAGTTTCGACCATGAGCAACGGCAACAACAACGGCACGACCACCACCACGACCACGTGGAACGGCAGCAAGACGAACGCCGCCAACGGCAAGAAGTCCGGCTTCCGCAAGGGCTTCACCCTGATCGAGATCCTGATCGTCGTCGTCATCCTGGGCGTGCTCGCGGCGCTCGTGGTGCCCTCGGTGACCGGCGCGCTCGACGACGCCAACATCGAGGCCGCCGAGGCCCGCGGCGGGCAGATCACCACCATGGTGACCCGCCTCAACCAGTTCCAGCCCGGCGGCGCGTCGATCACGCTGACCGACGGCACCGTGTACACGGCCACCGACCTCGCGCCGCTCGTCACGGCCGGCTACTGCTCGGCCGACGACCTCGTGAACCAGGTCAACTCGTCGAGCGGCTGGGTCTGGACCGCCAGCACCCGCCGCTTCACGCCGCAGAACTGAGCGGCGACGCTCCCCCTGCGGACCGTCCCCCCGCGGGGACCGAATCCGGTGGCGCCCGCTGGAGGGGCGGCGCCCCCGTTCCGCCGGCGGGGGGGGGGGGGGGCCTGCTGGGGGGGGCCCAGGGCCGCCATGGCCCC
>JBEITQ010000064.1:0-8927 GCA_040374835.1 Phycisphaeraceae bacterium
CTGCTTCTCCGGCGTCATCTCCTACCCGGAGCTGGCGGAGTCGCACGTCCGAGGCGGGGCGCTGCGGCCACTCGTCGGCCGGGGACCCGACTCCTTCGTCGGATCGCCGGCCGAAGCCGAGGCGGCCTTCGGGCCCGCCGGCGACTACGTGCCCCTCATGTCGAGGTCGCGCTTCACGCTGTGCCCGGCCGGATACGGGCGGTGGTCATTCCGCCTGGTGCAGGCCGTCCTGACCGGATCGATCCCGGTCCTGCTCGCGGACGGGTACGAACTGCCGTTCGCGAACAGGATTCCGTGGGAGTCGTTCCTGGTGCGCGTCCCGGAGCGCGACATGGCGGCCGTGCCGGACATCCTCCGTGCCATTCCCGATGATGAGCGGCGTGCGCGGTTCGAGGCGATGCGCGCGGCGCGCCCGATGTTCACGGAATCCGGGGTGCTCGACCTGATCGAGGCCGAGCTGAAGGCGCGCTGCGGCCCGCGCGGGCCGAACGCCGCACCGCGACAGGCGCACTGACCGCATCCCTACGATGCGCACGTGGCCTACCGCCCGCCGTTCGTCGATCCCGCATTCCGCATGGTGGACGCGCCGCACCCCGCGACCGTCGACGAGGATGCGCTGCTGCGCGAGTGCGACTTCACCACCGGCCGCGTCGGCGGCCCGGGCGGCCAGCACCGGAACCGGGTGGACACGGCCGTGTTCGTCGTGCACCGCCCGACCGGCATCGAGGCGCAGGCCACCGAACGGCGGAGCCAGGCCGAGAACCGCCGCATGGCGATCCGGCGCCTGCGGCGCAGGCTCGCCTCGCACGTGCGCACGCTCGCCTCGCGCGACACCCATGACTGCAGCGATCTCTGGAAGCGCCGTCGCCAGGGCAACAAGCTCCCGGTGAATCCCGACCACGAGGACTACCCCGGCCTCCTCGCCGAGGCGCTCGACCTGATCGTCGCGCGCCGCTACGACATGGCCGGGGCCGCCGCGCTCCTGGGCGTCACGATGAGCCAGCTCAGCCGCCTCGTGCACCACGACAAGGGCGCGTTCGCCAAGATGAACGCCGGGCGCGAGGCGTGCGGCCTGCCGCCCCTGCGGAAGTAGCCTCCTCGGCATGGGCGACGAAGCACCCTCGGTCGAACGGATCCGGTCGCTCGTGGCCGAGGAGCTGCCGCGGTTGGTCGCGCTCCGCCGCGACCTGCACCGCCACCCGGAGGTCGGCTACGAGGAGGTCCGAACGTCGGGCGTCATCGTTCGGGAACTCTCGGAGGCGGGCGTCGCGCACGTGGGCGGCCTCGCCGGGGGAACCGGCGTCCTCGCGCACGTCCCGGGCGCGGGCGACCGCGCGGTGGCGCTCCGCGCCGACATCGACGCACTGCCGATCCTCGAGTCGAGCGGCCGGCCCTACGCATCGACGATCCCCGGCCGGATGCATGCCTGCGGGCATGACGGGCACACCGCCATCATGGTGGGCACGGCGCGCGTCCTTGCGCGGCTCGCGTCGCAGCGCCCGCTGCCGCGGCCGGTGACGCTCATCTTCCAGCCCGCCGAGGAAGGTGGCGCGGGCGGGCGACGCATGGTCGAGGACGGCGCGCTCGACGGCTCGCGCCTCGGATGCCCGGTGGGGGAGATCCACGCGCTGCACGGCTGGCCCGAGCTCGAGCTCGGCAGCGTCGCCACGCGCGAGGGCTCGATCATGGCCGCGAGCGACCGTTTCGAGATCGCCATCGACGGCCAAGGCGCGCACGCCGCGTGGCCGCACCGGTCCGCGGACCCGATCGTGTGCGCGGCAGCCATGGTGACCGCGCTGCAGTCGATCGTCGCGCGAAACGTGCCGCCGCTCGAGGCCGCCGTCGTCAGCGTGACGGTGATCGAGGCCGGGTCCGCCTTCAACGTGATCCCGAGCCGCGCCGTGCTCAAGGGCACGCTCCGGTCGCTCAGCGAGGAGACCCGGTGCCTCGTCGAGCGCCGCGTCGAGGCCATCGCCCACGGCATCGCCCAGGCGCACGGATGCCGCGCCACGTGCGACCTGCAGCGCGGCTACCCCGTGACCGTGAATCATCCGGCCGCGGTCGCCCGCTTCCAGGCCGTGGCGCGCGAGACCCTGGGTGCCTCGCGCGTCCGCCACATGGCGGCCCCGGTGATGGGCGGCGAGGACTTCGCCTTCTACGGGGCGCACGTCCCAAGCTGCTACTGGACGCTGGGCCTCGCCCCGGGCGGCGCGCCCTACCCGCCGCTCCATGCCCCGGACTTCGACTTCAACGACGATGCCATCGCCACGGGGGTGGAACTGATGTGCTGCCTGGCCGTCCGCTAACGGCCGAGGCCCTTCCGAGCCCCCGGAGTCAGGCACGAACTCACCGATGCGGGGTTCCGCGGCCGGCCGTCGGGGCTACCCTCTGCGCATCGTGCTGACCAGGAACCTCCTCGCCGCGGCCGCGCTCGCCGTCGCCTCCGTCCCCGCCGCGCTGGCCCAGACGGTCGAGCGCGCGATGAACGCGCCCTTCCGGTCGGTGCCGGGTGCGGTGCCCGCGCACCTCGAGTCCAGCGTCGCCGCGGTCGAGCCCGTGGCGGAGGCGTGGGCATCGATGGCCGGCGAGACGCACGTGCGGCTGCGGGACGTCCCGCTCGGCCCGGGCCGGTCCGCGACGCTCGTGCTCCACCGCGTCGAGCCGTTCACGGCGGACGCGCGGATCGTGGTGGCACGCCGGACGAAGGACGGCGCGGTCGAGGAACGCGCGGTGGCCCGCCCGGACGCGCAGTACTGGATCGGCACGGTGGAAGGCGACGGCGACGGCCGCGCCATGCTCGCGCGGTCGGCCGCGGGCACCATGGGCTTCGTGCAGACGTCTGCCGGCACGGCGATCCTGTCTGGACCGCCCGCCGGCACCCCGGGGCCGCTCGCGAGCTTCGTGATCGCCGACCTGCCTCCCGACGCGTTCCGCTGGGACGCGTGGGAGTGCTCCGCGGACGCGCTGCCCCAGCAGCCCGAGCCGGAAGGCGGCGCCGCGGCGACCGCGCCCTGCCGGCAGATCCGCGTCGCGGTCGAGACGGACCACGAGCTCTGGCAGCGCTTCGCCGGCGCGCCCGACCAGACCGCCGCCTGCGCGGGCTACGTGGCCACGCTCTTCGCGGGCATCCTCCAGATCTACGACGCGGACATGCAGATCCGTCCGCACGTCTCGTACCTGCGCCTCTGGGAAACCCCCGAGGACCCCTGGGACGGCAACAACACGACAAACCAGCTGTTCCAGTTCCGCGACCACTGGGTCGCGAACATGGGCGGCATCCCGCGTGACCTCGCCGCGATGCTCAGCGGCCGCGGCCTGGGCGGAGGCGTCGCGTGGCTGCGCGCGGCGTGCGGCTCGTACGGCTACTCGGTCTCCGCGAACCTCGTGGGCTCCTTCCCTTACCCGCTGGTCGACAACGCCGGCGGCAACTGGGACATCATGGTCACCGCCCACGAGATCGGCCACAACGTGGGCGCGCCGCACACGCACAACCATTGCCCGGAGCCGGCCGACCGCTGCGCGCCGAGCGGGTACTTCGGCCAGTGCCAGGCCGAGCAGGTGTGCACGACGAGCGGCACCATCATGAGCTACTGCCACCTGTGCGCCGGCGGGCTGGCGAACGTCCAGCTCGGGTTCCATCCGCTGAGCCGCGAGTCGATCGAGACCTACATGGCCGCCTCGTGCAACACCGTGGCAGGGGCGTCGCCGCCGGCGGCGGTGGCCGAGACCGTGGTCGTCATGCAGGGGCAGCCCGCGCTGGCCGACGTCCTCGCCAACGAGGCGGCCGCCAACTGCGAGCCGGTGATGCTCGAGTCCGTCGAAGCCACGAGCGCCGCCGGGCACGCGGTCACCGTGGTGCCGCCGGAGACCGCGGGCGGCCGCCCGACGGTACGCGTGTGGGCGCCGCCGTCGTTCGTGGGCACCGACCGCTTCGGGTACGTGGTGCGCGAGCAGTCCGGCGCAGTCACCGCGCGCATCGAGGCGACCGTGGTCGTGGTCCCCGTGCGCTGGCCGGAGAACCCGATCGGCGACGCGCCCGGACTGACCACCCGGTACTACGCGCTCGACAACCCGCAGCAGCTTCCGGACTTCGCCTCGCTCACGCCCATCGCCACGACGACCCAGCCGGACGTCAACTACCCCTCCACGGGAGGGAACTTCGCCACCTCGTTCCGCGCCGACAACGTGGGCGCCACGTGGAACGGCTGGGTCCGCGTCGACGAGGCGGGCATCTACGTCTTCAGCGTGGAGAGCGACGACGGCTCGCGGCTCCTCGTCGGCGACACGGTCGTCGTGAACAACGACGGGCTGCACGGCATGGTCGAGCGCTCGGGCACGATCGCCCTCGCCCGCGGCAAGCACGCGCTGCGCATCGAGTTCTTCGAAGGCGGCGGCGGCGCGGGCTGCATCGCGCGGCTCGAGGGACCGGGCATCGCGCGCGCACCGATCGCCGCCTCGCGCCTCACGCGCGGCGGGATCGTCAACCGGTTCGACCTGTCCGGCGACGCACGGGTCGACGGCATCGACCTCGGCATCCTCCTCGGCGCCTGGGGCCCCGGCACCGGACCGACCGACTTCAATCGAGACGGCGCGACCGACGGCACCGACCTCGGCGACCTCCTGGGCAACTGGGGCAGCTGACGCGCTGCCGATAACGGCGGCCCCGCCCGGGCCGCCGCGCCGCTTGAACGCCGCGGCGCTTTCGCTACACTTTTCCCTCTTCATCCCGCACCGCTCGTACGACTGATCCGCCGCAGGCTCTTGGAACCCTGCGGTCGCCCGAAGGAGGGCCGGCCCGGTCGGAGGTAGGAACCAATGGCCAAGAAGGTCACCAAGCAGTTCAAGCTCATGGCCCCGGGCGGAAAGGCCACCCCGGCCCCGCCGCTCGGACCCGTGCTCGGCGCCAACGGCGTCAATCCCGGCCAGTTCATCACGAAGTTCAACGACCTGACCAAGGCGCTCAACGGGCGCATGGTCGGCTGCGTCGTCACCGTCTACGCGGACAAGAGCTTCGACATCGAGATCAAGACCTCGCCGGTCTCCGCGCTGATCAAGGACGCGCTCAAGCTCGAGAAGGGCTCGGGCGCGCCCAACACCCAGAAGGTGGGCAAGATCACCAAGGCGCAGGTGCAGAAGATCGCCGAGGAGAAGCTCAAGGACCTGAACACCACCAGCGTCGAGGCCGCGATGCGGATCGTCGCCGGCAGCGCCCGCTCGATGGGCGTCACCGTGGAGGGGATGTAAGCCATGTCGCTCGTCAAGAAGAAGAAGGTCGTCGGCAGCGGCAAGCGCATGCGCGCCTGCAACGAGAACGCGATCAAGTCGCCGGTCGCCCCGGCCGACGCGGTCGCCGCGCTGCGCAAGTTCAAGGCCCCGAAGTTCGACCAGACGATCAACATCGTCTTCCACCTCGGCATCGACCCGAAGGCCGCCGACCAGGCGCTGCGCGGGTCCATCGCCCTGCCCCACGGCATCGGCAAGAGCGCGCGCGTGGTGGCGTTCTGCGGACCCGACAAGGTCGCCGCGGCGAAGGCCGCCGGCGCGATCGAGGCGGGCGCGGACGAGCTGGTCGCCAAGATCGAGGGCGGCTGGATGGACTTCGACGTCGCGGTCGCGAGCCCCGACATGATGCGCGTCGTCAGCAAGCTCGGCAAGGTGCTCGGCCCCAAGGGGCTCATGCCCTCGCCCAAGGCGGGCACGGTGACCCCCAACGTCCCCGAGGCCGTCAAGGAGTACGCCGCCGGCAAGCAGGAGTACCGCAACGACGACGCAGGCAACGTCCACGGCGTCATCGGCAAGATGTCCTTCAGCGACGACAAGCTCGTCGACAACCTGAACGCGTTCGTCCAGGCGATCCTCAAGGCCAAGCCCTCCACCGCCAAGGGCACCTACGTGAAGAAGTGCGTCGTGGCAGGCTGCATGAGCCCCGGCGTCCCCGTGGCCGTCTGAGTCCCGGCACGGAACACACAGGAGCACACCCATGTCCAAGCCCGTCAAGAGCATGATCGTCGCCGAGTACCGCAAGCGGTTCACCGGCGTGGAGGGCGCGGTCCTCGTCGAGATCCGCGGCCTCGATGCCCCGGCGACGAACAAGATGCGCAACGACTTCGCGCGCAAGAGCGTGCGGGTCGCCGTCGTCAAGAACGCCCTCGCCCGCGAGGCCTTCAAGGGCCACGCGCTCGAGCCGCTCGCCCCGCACCTCGCCGGACCGTCGGCCCTCGTCTACTCGCAGGACAGCGTGATCGACCTCGCGCGCGACCTGGTGAAGTGGGCGAAGACCGTCGAGAAGTTCGTCTTCAAGGCCGCGATCCTGGAAGGCGTGGTCTACGAGGGCCCTGCCGGCGTCCACAAGCTGAGCAAGATGCCCACCAGGGCCGAGGCCCAGGCGAACGTCGTCACGCTCGTCCTGTCCCCCGCGCGCAACCTCATGGGCGCCGTCAAGGGCCCGGGTGGCCGCGTGATGGGCGTCGTCAAGGAAATCCAGTCCCGCCTCGAGAAGGGCGAGACCATCACCGCCAAGGCCGGCTGACCGGCCGATCCGTCCGTTTCATCCATCCACCGTCCGACTGGCCCCCGCAGGGGGTTAAAAACCGGGTGTTCCGGTTCCACTCGGAGGTACAGCAAGAGAGCTGGAGCACACCATGACTGCCACCGAAGCCAAGACGTTCGACGCGAAGATCAAGACCCTCGGCGACTCGATCGCCGCCCTGTCCCTGAAGGACGCGGTCGACCTCGCCGACTACATGAAGGACACCTACGGCATCGAGCCCGCCGCGGGCGGCGCCGTGATGATGGCTGCCGCAGGCGGCGGCGACGCTGCGCCGGCCGCTGCCGCGCAGACCGAGTTCGACGTCATCCTCAAGGAGGCCGGCGCCAACAAGATCAACGTCATCAAGGTCGTCCGCGAGGCCACCGGCCTCGGCCTGGCCGACGCGAAGGCGATGGTCGATGGCGCGCCGAAGGCCGTCAAGGAGAAGATCTCCAAGGAAGACGCCGACAAGCTCAAGGCCGCCCTCGAGGGCGCCGGCGCCAAGGTCGAGGTCAAGTAAGCCTCGCCCGCCCTGTCCGAACCTTCCGCGAGCCCGGCCATCTCGGCCGGGCTCGCGTGCTTTTGGCTCTCCCAGCGGAGCCACGAACTCTCGGCGGATCGAACCTTGGACGCCTCGGCGGAATGGGGTGGCCTCAGTCGCTCAAACATGTCCTCGCCGGCCGCCCCAGGCTGCGGCCGGCTGCGGAACTCGCTTGGTGAGGCCACCCCATTCCGCTGTCGGCTCCGCACGCGGGTCGTGGAGCCGAGCGCGGAGGCCGATCGGCGCCCGGAGCCGACAGCCGGGCTCGGGTGGCCGCACCAAGCGAGTTCACGGCCCGCAGGGCCGTGCCTGTCTGAGCGACTGCGGCCACCCGAGCCCGGCCGAGGCGTCCACGCTAGGCGTACCAATAACCACAGAGCCGGCGTATGCCGATAACCCAATCCGGCGGAATGTGCAAAGCGCGTGCCACGGGAATGCCGATCCTTGCCGCCCTTCCGGGATTTGGGTACGCTCTTCGATCTTGGCGGCGGCACCCACCAATCAGTTGAGCTGAACAAGAGAGGGCTCCAGGCCCCCTTTGTCTCTTTCGCTTTTGGAACGAGAGGCGATCACACCATGTCGACGAACACCATCCGCGATTTCTCCAAGAAGCGCGGCGAGGCAGACCCGGTTCCTGACCTGATGAAGGTCCAGCAGGAGGCGTACGACCGCTTCCTCCAGCTGCGGAAGGATCCCAAGGGGCGCGACCCGAGGCTCGGCCTCGAGGCGCTGCTGCGCGAGATCTTCCCGATCGAGTCGTACGACATGGCGATGAAGCTCGAGTACCTCCACTACCGGCTGGAGGAGCCGCGCTACACGCCCGAGGAGTGCCGCGAGCTGCGCCTGACGTACGGCCGCCCGCTGCGCGTCACCGTGCGCCTCAGCAAGGGCGAGGGCGAGCCCGTCACCGAGGAGGACATCTACCTCGGCGACATCCCGATCATGATGGGCGGCGGCGAGTTCATCGTCAACGGCGCCGAGCGCGTGATCGTCAGCCAGCTGCACCGCAGCCCCGGCGTCGACTTCAGCGTCGCCTCGCGCGTGGGCGACCGCCCGCTGCACTCGAGCCGCATCATCCCCGAGCGCGGCTCGTGGATCGAGCTCGAGGTCAACAAGCGCGACATGCTCGCGATGCGCATCGACCAGAGCACGAAGCTGGCCGCCACCACCTTCATGCGCGCGCTCGACGAGAAGTACTCCACCACCGAGCGGATCCTCGAGGAGTTCTACGAGATCGAGGACCTCCCGGTGAAGAAGGTGCTGCCGACGCACTACGCGGCGGAGCCCATCGTGATCCAGGAGACCGGCGAGGAGCTGTGCCGCGTCGGCGCCCCGATCGGCGACGCCATCAAGAGCATCATGGAGAGCGGCCTGAAGAGCATGCGCGTGATCGCCGACCCGGCGGACCCGCTCATCCTCAACACGCTCGCCGAGGAGAAGCTCGACTTCCTGGCCGAGGTCACGGAGCACGAGGCCGCCCTGCTCAAGATCTACGGCCGCCTCCGCCCGGGCAACCCGCCGCAGGTCGACAAGGCGCGCAAGCTCTTCGAGGAGAAGTTCTTCGACGACAGCCGCTACCGCCTCGGCCGCGTCGGCCGCTTCCGCATCAACCGGAAGTTCGAGCACGACCCGAAGTACCGCAAGGTCGGCGAGGAGATGCAGCGCATCCGCGCCGAGGACTTCCTCGCGGTCATCCGCTTCATCCTCGACCTGCGCGGGCAGGCGAAGGACCGCTTCGTCGACGACATCGACCACCTCGGCAACCGCCGCCTGCGCACGCTGGACGAGCTGGCCACCGAGGAGATGCGCAAGGGCTTCCTGAAGCTCAAGCGCACCGTCCAGGAGCGCATGAGCGTC
>JBEITQ010000186.1:0-4157 GCA_040374835.1 Phycisphaeraceae bacterium
CGGCGACGCTGTTGCCGCAGCCGGCGTCGTTCGCGTAGCGGCCGTCCGGCGTGGTGCGGAAGAACCAGTACGGCACGGTGCCGTCGAAGGGGCTTGCGGCGCCGCTCGAGGACGTGTGGTTGTAGACGACGTCGAGGATGACGCGAATCCCCGCCGAATGCAGCGCCTGGACGGCCGTCCGAAGCTCGCGCACCGGCGCGAGCGGATCGGCCTTCGCGGAGGCGTAGTTGCCCTCGGGCACGTTGAAGAGCGCCGTCCAGTAGCCCCAGTTGTAGGCATCGGGCGCGGCGGTGAAGTCGTGCACCGGCATCAGGTGCACCGCCGTGATGCCGAGTTCCTTGAGGTGCGCCAGGCCCGTGGCCTTGCCCGCAGCCGCGGTGCCGGCGTGCACGAGGCCGAGGTAGGTGCCGCGTGCAGCCGCGGGGCATGACGCGTCCGCCACCGAGAAGTCGCGCACGTGGATCTCGTAGATCACCTCGTCGGTCGGCTGCGCAAGCCGCGGCAGCGGCGTGCCGGCCCAGCCCGGCGGCTCGACGCGTGCCAGGTCCACCACCACCGAGCGCGACGAATCCGCCGTGGCGGCGTAGCCGTGGATGTCGGGCACGATGCGTTCCATGCCGTAGTGGCGGAAGCGGTAGGCGTAGGACCGGCCGTGCAGGTCGCCGGGGACGGTGGCCTCCCACTCGCCGCGCGGACGCCGGCCGAGCGGGACGACCTGCGACGGCTCGGGCGACGCCGGGGCGTCGAAGAGCAGGAGGTCGACCGACGCCGACACCGGCGACCACGTGCGGAACACCGTGGATGCCGCCGTGCAGCGCGCCCCCAGCACCGCGTCGGTCGGGGTGAACGCGCTGTCCTCCAGCACGCCCCGGGCATAGACGGTGACCGGCGGCGCGCCGGGGGATTCGAGCCGGAGCGACGCGATCTCGTCGGGGCGCACCGGGCGCGACAGCACGAGCTCGAGCATCGGCCGGGTGGCGCCGGCGGTGGTCACGGCCTTCGCCGACCGGATGCGCGGTCCGTTCGTGCAATCGATGCACTCGAGTCCGATCTTGCTGGACACCGCGGGCGCGAACGGGATGTTGGTGGCAACCAGCACGCGGTCGCGGGCATCGAGGAACGCGGCCTCGATGCGGGGTGCGCGGTCGACCGCCGGCGGCGCGTCGTGGATGGCGGGATCCCCGGCCACCAGCCACACCTCGCGCCGGCCGGCGGACGGGATGTCGACGAAGCGGTCGCCGTCGCCATCCTTCTCGAGCCACTCGCCGCGTCGGACGATGATGCCGATGCGGGTCGCCTCGTCGTCAACGGGCACGACGGCCACTCGGCCGAAGTCGTCGCGGCCGCTCAACGGGTATGCCCGGCCGTCCTTGCCGGGCGTCCATGCCCACACGTTCCAGCCGTCGTAGGACTGGTCGAGCCGGGTCCAGTGGACGACGAGCTCGCGCGCGGCGCAGGCGTCGCGCGCGGCCACGACACCGATGAGCACGAGGACGGCAATAACCGTGCGATGGATCGACGCCATGGTGCGACGATCGTAGGAAAGGGCGCGGCCCCCGGAGTTTCGGCGTCCCTGGATGAAACGCGCCGACCGCGAGGCACTATGTTTGGGCGTCATGCACGCCGGACCGATCCTGGCCGCCGCCTTCCTGCTGGCCGATGTGCCCGCAGGACCGTCGGCCGACCACGGGTCCGGTGCCGCGGCGGAACGCGGCAGGCCGGAGGGCGTCGCGGCAGACATCGTCGAGCAGCGCGCACGCAAGGCCCGTGACACCTGGTGGAGCTGGCGACCGCTCTCCGACGCGGCTCCGCCCGAGGTCGCCGACGGATCGTGGGCCCGCACCCCCGTGGACCGATTCGTCCTGGCGAAGCTCGAGGCGGCCGGCATCCGCCCCGCACCCGAAGCGTCGAAGGCCGCGCTCATCCGCCGCGCGACACTCGACCTGACCGGACTTCCCCCCACGCCCGAGGACGTGGCGGCGTTCGAGTCTGACCCTCGGCCCGATGCATACGAGCGGCTGATCGACCGGCTCCTCGAGAGCCCCGAGCACGGCGTGCACTGGGCGCGGCACTGGCTGGACCTCGTGCGCTACGCGGACACCAACGGCTTCGAACGCGACGGCGACAAGGAGTCTGCCTGGAAGTACCGCGACTGGGTGGTGCAGGCGATCAACGACGACATGCCCTACGACCGGTTCGTCGTCGAGCAGCTGGCCGGCGACGAGCTGCCCGACCGCACGCACGGCACGCTGGTCGCCACCGGCTACTACCGGCTGGGCATGTGGGACGACGAGGTGCCGGACCTCAAGCAGGCGCTCGCCGACGACCTCGACGGCATCGTCGACGTCACCGCACGCACGTTCCTGGGGATCGGCCTCGGCTGCGCGCGCTGCCACGACCACAAGGGCGACCCGATCCCGCAGCGCGACTACTACCGCTTCGCCGCGTTCTTCGCAGGCGTCAAGCCGTACAAGTCGAGTCCATTCAACTCGATCGACGCCGAAAGCGTGCTGCGCATGGTGCGGCGCGACTTCGGCACGGTGGACCCCGAGGCCGAGCGCCGCGACCACGAGGCGAGGCGCGCGGAGCTGCTGGCCGCCATCGCCGACATCGAGCGCGGGGCCGCGGCCGGGGCGGACGCGCCCTCGGGCGGATTCGTGGACCGCGCGCCGGGCGCGGGGCTCGTCGCGCACCTCGCCTTCGAGGACCAACGCAGCGCGACCGCGCGGAACTCCGCACCCGGGTCGACCGTGCCCGACGCGATGGTGCGCGACGCGGGCTTCGGCGCCGAGGGACGGATCGGGCGCGCGTTCCGCTTCGACGGCGGGGACGACCGGGTGGAGATCGCGCGGCCCGCCGCCGACAGCTTCACCGTGAGCTTCTGGTTCCGCACCACGGACGTCGGCGGGGGCAGCGAGTCCGACCGGCGGTGGTTCCTCGGCAAGGGGCTCGTGGACGGCGAGATCCCGGGCATCGTGCGCGACTGGGGCTTGAGCCTGGTGGCCAACGGCTACCTGGCCGCCGGCACGGGCGATCCCGAGACCTTCGTCTCGAGCGGGCCCGGGCACAACGACGGCCGGTGGCACCACGTGGCCTTCACGCGCGACCGCGCCAGCGGCGACATCGCGCTCTGGGTGGACGGCGTGGACGTGGACACGGCACGCGGCTCGAAGGAGGCGCTCGACGCGCCGGAGACGATCGCGATCGGGGCGATGCGGCCCGACGCCCACCCCTTCTCGGGCACGATCGACGAGGTGCGCTTTTACGACCGCGTGCTCTCGCGCGAGGAGATCGGCGCCATGGCCACGGGGCTCGCGCCGGCGTCGGAGGCGGACCGCGTGCTGGCGGGCCGGCCCGCCGACGAGCGCGCCCGCTGGGCGGCGATGCGGACGCAGCTCGGCACGATGCGCCCGCCCGACTGGAAGGGCGAGACGGTGCTGGCGGTGCGCGAGCACGAGGCACCGCGCGAGATGCACGTGCTGGCCCGCGGCAGCCCGCACGCCCCCGGCGAGCGCGTGGAGCCCGGCGTCCCGATCATCGCGGCGAGGTTCGCGCCGGAGGCGCCGGAGGCGCGGCCGCACGGCGAGTCGAGCGGCCGGCGGCTGGCGCTCGCCCGCTGGATCGCCGACGAGCGCAACGCGCTCACGCTGCGCACCGTGGCGAACCGACTCTGGCAGCGCCACTTCGGCCAGGGAATCTGCCCGACCACCAACGACCTGGGAAAGCTCGGCGAGGAGCCGACGCACCCGGAGCTCCTCGACTGGCTGGCGCGCCAGGTGGCGGCGAACGGCTGGAGCATGAAGGCGATGCACCGGCTGCTGATGACGAGCGCCGCGTACCGGATGTCGAGCGTCCCGGGCGAGGACGCGCTCGCCGAGGACGCACCGAATGCCCTGCTCTCGCGGTTCCGCGCGCGGCGCCTCTCGGCCGAGGAGCTGCGCGACTCGATGCTCGCCGCGGCCGGCATGCTGAGCGCCGACCGCGGCGGACCCGGCGTGCGGCCGCCGATGCCTGCGGAGGCGCTCGCCACCAGTTCGCGCCCGGAGGAGGTGTGGCCGCTCACGCCCCCCGAGACATGGACCCGACGCACGCTCTACATCCACCTGAAGCGGTCGCTGCAGCACCCGCTGCTTGCGGTCTTCGACATGGCCGACGTC
>JBEITQ010000201.1:0-3803 GCA_040374835.1 Phycisphaeraceae bacterium
GGCTCGCCCGCCTCGAGCGTCGCGCGCCGCGTGGCGCGCACCAGCGGGATCGCATCGACCTCGGCCTCGAGGTACGGCCCGCCGTCGAAGGGGTCGCACCGGTCGTGGTAACCGAAGCCCTGCTTCTCGAGCATGGCCTTCGCCGGCTTGGTCTCCTCGCCGACCTTGCCGATCAGGTTGCGCGCCTCTGGGGGCAGCGTGCTGGCGTAGATCTCCGCGCGCGGCAGGAGGCTCGTCATGAACTCCTTGCTGTGCTGGCAGAAGGCGTCGGCCTCGGTGTAGCTCAGGTTGATGAAGCGCCGGCCGAAGAACTCCCAGAACAGCGTGTTGCTGTCGGGCGTGAGCGGCCCCATGAGCTCGGCGATGACGCGCGGCTGGAACATCGCGCGGTGCAGGCCCAGGAAGTGGAAGCGCACGAGCGAGAGCAGCGAGCCGAGCTTCTCGCGGTGTCCGCGGTAGCCCGGGGCGAGGATCAGGCCGCCGAGCTCGCTCGGGCCGCTCTCGTCGGTCATCACCTGGATGGTCATGTGCACCGCGCCGGTGTTCAGGTCGCGGCTGAAGTGCTCGCGGCGGCGCACCTGCAGGTAGACCTGCGGGCATCCCTCCCAGCCGATGCGGCAGATGAGCGAGCTGGTGCCCACCACGCCTCCGGTCTCGGTGTCCTCCAGGACGAACATGAACTGGCGCTGGCGGTCGTCGTTCACCTCGCCGGCGAAGCTGCGGCGGCTGCGCGCGACCTTGGCGGCGATGATGTCGCGGTCGGCGGGCAGGTTGATGAAGTGCACCATCCGCGCCAGCTTGAGGAGCGTCTGGACGTCGTCGGGGATGGCCTGGCGGATCACGAACACCGGAACACCAGTATCGGCGCTTTCGGGGCGTGGATTGACTGTCCGAGAATCGGCGCGACCGGGGCCTCAGCGCCGCATCGCGCGCTCGACGACCTCGAACACCGGGCCCCAGTGCTCCGGCTGCATCACCCCGACGGGCGGCAGCATCCGCACGTGGTAGGGGTCGTGCCCGCAGTAGAAGGCCATGACGCCTTCCTCGAACATCGCGTGCAGCAGCTTCATCACGCGGTCCTTGTCCCCTCCGTAGGGCGTGAAGCGGCACATGCCCCCCGTGCCGCCGACCCAGTTCCGGTGCTCGCGGCCGAAGGCGAGGCGCACGGGCTCGAAACACGACGGGTTGCGCTCGATCAGCCGCGCCGCGTGCTCGCGGAACGCCGCGTGCAGCTTCGCGTTGCGGCCGTCGGGGCCGTAGTACCCGCCGTCGCGCATGGTGCGCAGGGCCTCGAGCCCGACGGCGAACGCGGAGGTGCTCGCCGTGAACGTGCCGCTCAGCAGCCCGGGCTTCGGGTTCATGTCGGCGGCGAAGAGGCACGCGCACGCCTGGCTCATCTTGCCCACCGTCACCACGTCGACGTGCTGCCCCAGGTCGAGCGTCTCGAAGCAGAACATGCGCTCGGTGCGGCCGAATGACTGCACCTCGTCGTCCCACACCGGGACCTTCGCGGCCTTGCACGTCTCGATCAGAGCCATGAAGAACTCGCGGGGCGCGACGTTGAAGCCGCCCTCGCCCTGGACGAGCTCCATCACGAAGCAGGCGTGCTGCCCGGGATAGCGGTGGAGGTACTGCTTCAGGTGCCACACCGCCATCTCGATGGAGCGCGCCCCGAGCTGCGGGTCGTAGAAGGGCATGTAGTCGACGAGCGTCGAGAGCGGGATGCCCTGTCGGTACGCCGCGGCGTCGCCGATCTGCGACATCGTCACCGAGCGCCCGAGGAAGCAGTCCTGGAACGCGAGCACCCTCGCCGCGCCCCCGGTCTTCTGCATGCACACCTTGAGGGCCGACTCGTTGGCCATGCACCCCGAGTTCGTCACGAAGCAGTGCGCGAGCCGGCTGGTGCGCGAGGCCTCCTGCACCAGGAACTCGGCGAACGCCACGCTGTCCGGGTTCGACGCGAGGTTTCCCTGCATGCAAAGGTCCGACAGCGCGCCGCGCAGCGCCGCCGCCATCATGCGCGGGTCGGCGTGCCCGAACATGTGCACGCCGATCCCGTTGATCATGTCCCACTTCACGCTGCCGTCGGCGAGCTCGACCAAGGGGCCGTTGCCCGTCCCCGCCCCGAGGTAGGGCATGATGGGACCGCGCCCGCGCACCGCCGCCGTGCGGGCCATGGCCTGCTCGAACGCCGCCTTGCGCGCCGGGTCGGCGGGCCGGGCGCCGGTGATCCGCGCCTGCGCCGCGCGCGCGGCCGCCACGATCGCGTCGATGTGCCCGGCGACGGCCGGGTCGGAGGCAAGCGGCGACGGGTTCGCGCTGATCAGATCGCTCATCGGAGTCATCCTAGGAAACGGGAGGCGGGGACGCGGCCGTGCGCAGGAGCGACAGGGCCAGGAGCTGCGCGCGGTCGACCAGGCCGTCGAGGTCGACCCACTCGTCGGTGCGGTGGAGGTTCCCGCCGCGGACGCCCAGCGTGTCCAGGGTCGGCAGGCCCGCGGCCTGCAGGTTGTTGCCGTCGCAGACGCCGCCGGTGCGCCCGCGCGCGAGCGGATGCCCGAGTTCCACGGCCGCGCGCTCGACGATGCGCGCCAGGTGCTCGACCGGCGCGGTGAGCGGCTTGGCGGGCCGCCCGACGATGCGCTGCACGCGCACGCGCGGCACGTCGCCGTCGCCGCCCGAGGCCAGCGCGTCGAGCCCGCGCTCGAGCTCGGACTGCGCGGCGTCGCCCGAGAAGCGCATGTTTCCCCAGGCATGCGCCCGGTCGGGCACGATGTTGGTCGCCGCCCCGCCCTGCAGCGGGCCGACGTTGACGATGCGACCGCCTGCCGCCGAGGTGAGTTCCTCCGCGCGGAGCACGCGCTCGCACAGGACGCGCACCGCGCTCACGCCGAGCGCATGGTCGCGGCCGGCATGCGCGGCCCGGCCCACGGCATCGATGCGGAACTGCCCGGCGCCCATCCGCTCCACCACCAGCGTGCCGCCCTCGCCCGCCGGCTCGAGCGCGAACCCCGCCGCGTGGCCCGCGGCGCACGTGCGCAGCGCGCGATCGGACCCGAAGCTCCCCGATTCCTCGTCGGGCACCAGGATGAAGGTCCACGCGAGCTCCCCGCCCGCGTCGCGGATCGCCTCGAGCGCCGCGCAGGCGATCACGAGCCCGCCCTTCATGTCGGCGGCACCCGGGCCCGTCGCGCGCCCGCCGCCCGCCGCGGCCAGCGCGCGGAACGGTCCGTGCGGGTCGTGCACCGTGTCGAAGTGGCCGCTCAGGAGGAGTCGCGGCCCGCGTCCCGCCCGGCGCGCGAGCAGGATGTCCGCCCCCGCCGCCGGCGATGCCTGCCACGGCGGGTCGATCCACGCCGGCCGAGGCTCGCACGGCACGTCCTCGAGGTCCGCGCCGAGCGCGCGCAGCCGGTCCGCGAGCGCCGCCCGCTGGCGCGCAAGGCCCGGCGCGAAGCCCTGGCCGGTGGGAATCGCCACCCACGCCGCGAGCTCGTCCTCCATGCGCGCACGCATCGCGGACAGCCGCGCGCACGCGTCGCGCTCGATCGCCTGCAGGCTCACGCCCCGCCCCCCGGCCATGCGCCGAGATCGAGCTTGCCCTCGTACACCTCGACCGCCGGGCCCGACATCCGGACGCCCGACTCGCCCCCCTCCCACGAGAGGTGCAGGTCGCCGCCCGGCAGGTGCGCCAGGAGCGGCGACCGCGTGCGCCCGGTCACCAGCCCGGCCACGCACACGGCGCTCGCGCCGGTGCCGCAGGCCTGCGTCGCGCCGCTGCCCCGCTCCCAGGTGCGCATGCGGAC
>JBEITQ010000075.1:0-8490 GCA_040374835.1 Phycisphaeraceae bacterium
CCGCGAGCGCCGCGCCCGCCCGGTGCGCCGTGCCCGCGGCGTCGATCCGCGCCCAGGCGCGCATGGCGCCCCACGCGAGCGCCGCCGCCATCACCGTGCTGGACACGTAGCCGAAGTGCTCGGCGACCGGCGCGTACCGCAGCGGATAGAGGTTCAGGATGCCGAGCGCCGGGAAGACCGCGGCGGAGTACACGAGGAACCACGCGAGCGGCCCGCGCGCGCCGCGCCGCGACAGCACCGCGCACGCCGCGAACAGGGCGGCGCCCGCGGCGATGGCCAGCGCGCCGCGCCAGGCGCCGGGCGCGAACGCCGGATGCACGAAGGAGAGGTCCGTCGGGACGGCCCACGCGCCGAGGTACCACCACCACGCCTGCGCGGCCTGCAGGACGCGCTCGGCGAGCCCGCGCCGGAACTCGGCGCCGCCCGAGGCGCCGACCACCGTGACCTCGATCCAGGCGGTGAAGAGGCCCATCGCGACGCCCAGCGCGAAGAACGGCGCCAGCGCCGCCGCGACGCGGCGCACGGGCCGCGCGTGGCCGGCGAGCGCCGGCCACGGACGCCACCACGCGACGGCCGCCATCGCCACGGGCACGGCGACGGCCGTGGTCTTCGAGAGCATCGCCAGCACGAAGAGCGCGAAGGCGACGGCCGCATGCCGCACCGCGCCGCGGCCGCCTGCCGGCACCGAGAGCCACCGAACCCACGCGAGCATCGCGCCCAGCGCGAACGCCATCGACAGCACGTTCTTGCGCTCGGTGACCCAGGCCACGCTCTCCACCTGCATCGGGTGGAGCAGGAACAGGGTCGCCGCGAGCCCCGCGCCGGCAAGCCCCAGCGCGCGCAGGAGGCGCCACAGGAGGAGCGCCGACAGCCCGTGCAGCAGCACGTTCGCCAGGTGGTAGCCGAACGGCTCGAGCCCGTGCAGCGCATGCTGCGCCCAGAAGGAGAGGAACACCAGCGGGTACCACTGCGGGGTGCGCCCGGGCACCCAGCAGTCGACGATGCCCGCGGGCGACTGCACCACCGCGTTGCGCCAGACGTAGGAGTCGTCGTCCCAGATCCACTCCGCGCCGAGCGCCGGCCAGTACGCCGCCAGCAGCAGGAGCGCCGCCAGGATGGGCGCCGCCCGCCTCACGCGTACGAGTGCAGGCCCGAGATCACGAAGTTGATCACGATCCAGTTGAAGAGCATGACCGCGGCGCCCGCCACCGCGAGCACGGCGGTCCACATGCCCTTGTCGCGCACCTTCCAGCGCACGTGGATCAGGAGCGCGAACACGATGAAGGTGTTCAGGGCGAACACCTCCTTCGGGTCCCAGCCCCAGGGGCGTCCCCAGCTGTGGTCGGCCCAGATGGCGCCCATCACGATGCCGGCCCACAGCATGACGAAGCTGACCTCGGTGAGGAGCATGGTCACGCCGTCGAGCGTCTCGCCGAGCGAGGCGGCGGGCGCGAACGCCTGCCCCGCCCCGCCGACGCGGGCGTATGCCGGGCCGTTGCCGGCGAGCCGCCACGCGAGGTACGCCGCGCTCGACACCGCCGCCATGAAGATCAGCGCGTAGCTGAAGATGATGACGTTCGTGTGGATGTAGAGCCACACGTCGTGCAGCACCGGCATCATGTTGGAGATGTTCGGGTTCAGCTGCACCGGCAGCAGGTACGCCGCCATGAGCGCCACCATGCTGGTGACGGAGGCGCCCAGGGCGACCACCCCGCGCATGGCCGTGCGCCGCAGCAGCACCTCGGCCACGGCGGCGAGGGCCGTCCCCATCCACGCGGCGGTGGTCACGGCCTCGAACATGTTCGAGTTCGGCCAGCGCCCGGAGATGTACCAGCGCAGCATGACCGCGAAGGTCTGGATGGCGAAGGCGAGGACGAACACCGCCATGCCCGCCTTCGCGGCCCACGGCCATCGGTAGACGAGGGCAAGCAGGAGGAGCACCGTGGCGCCCAGGAACACGAGCCAGCTGCGGCTCAGGTTCCCGTTGCGGAAGTACCAGCCTTCCCACTCCAGGCGCGCGGTCGAGGGATAGATCGCCGGCTGCAGCGCCGGCAGCGCGCGCGCGATGGCGCGGACGCTCGCGTTCACCGCCTCGGCGTCGCCGCGCTTCCATCCGGAGACGAGCGACCGCCAGTCGGCGGCGATCGCGCGCTGCGCCGCCTCGTCGAGGCCGGGGAGCGGTCCCGGGATGCGCTCGCGCGCCGACGCGGGAAGCGATGCCGGGTCCGCCCCGAGCAGCATGATGTCCCCGATCGAGTTCCACGGGCGGTCGGGGCTTGCGTCCCCGGGCGGCAGCACGCGCAGCGTCCCCAGCAGGTAGGACGGCTCCTTCACCGAGAGCGCCCCGCGGATCGCGCGCACGTCCTTCTCGGTGCGGATCAGGTCGCCCTCCATCGCCTTCAGTTCCGAGACCACGGCGGGCATCGCCAGCACGGACTCGGCGACCAGGCCGCTCGACTCGAGCGCGGCGACGGCGACGGCCCGCGGCGGGTCCGACCGGCGCACCGCGTCGGCGATGCGCGCGCGCACCTCCTTGTTCTTCACGTAGATCAGGTCGGCGTCGCGGTAGGCCTCGGGCCGGAAGAGGAGGTCGAGATAGGTGAAGTCCGCGGGCTGGCCCTGGACCTTCCGCGGCCCGGTCACGAACTGCATCTGCGCGCTGGCGAAGCTGCCGAAGCTCTTCAGGCGGCCGTCGGTGAACACCGCCACCGCGTCGAGCGGACGTAGGTCGACCTTCTCGTGGAAGGGTCGGGCCGCGGCGGGGGCGTCCTGCGCGGCGTGCGCCGGCGTCCCGAGGAGGCCAAGGATCGCGGCGACGGCGGCCAGCGCGATCCGCAGGAACGGCAAGGCGGGTCGGCGGCGGTCATGCATGGACGGACTCCGTGAGGTCGGGGGCGAACCGGGGCGCGCGGCCCTCGGCGCGGGCACGCTCGATCTCCTCGAGCACCAGCCGCCGGTTGCGCCGCTTGATGACGGGCTTCACGTAGAAGGCGTAGGCCATCCCAAGGCAGGAGATCACGCAGCCGGCGAGCTGGATCCACACGCCGTGGCGGTTGCCGACGCCGAGCACCGTGTAGTTGAGGCCCGCGCTCGCGAGCGTCCCCTCGCGCGCCTCGTCCGGCGGGTCCCACTGGCTCTGGAAGAACGACAGGCCGCCGTGCTCGACGGGCTCGTTGACGCTCAGGCGCTCGGGATCGGACCAGGTGCCGTCGGCGTTGCGGAACCGCACCACGCTGGTGTAGTTGCGGATGCTCGAGGTCTCGCCGCTGAAGCCGCCGATGTGCGTGGCGAGCTCGAACGTGTCGAGCGCCACGGGCTGCGGCAGCGGCATCCTCTGGCGCGAGAACAGCACCTCGAGCGCGCTGCCGTCGGCGAGCGTGACCGTGCTCGGCTTGAACCAGTAGCGACGCAGCACGTCCTGCGGGCGGTCGAACGCCCACGGGTGGTACTGGAGCCACTCGCCGCCCTCGCGTCCCGGCACCGAGAGGCGCATCATCGAGAGCAGCTCGCGCGCGTCGCGCTGGCGCTGCGCGGGCGGCACGGGCGCGGGGCGCACCTCCTCGACGGCATTCGGGATCCAGCTCGTCACCGAGAGCGTCACGCCCGCGGCGAGCGACACCGGCTCGCCCGGGCGCAGGTCGAGGACGCGGGCCTCGGTGCGGCCGAGCGCATCGACGAGGCGCAGCCGACCGGCCTCGGGTCCGGCGACGAGCAGCGCGAGCGCCAGGCCGTTGCCCGGCTCGTACCCGACCTCGACCGTCCCGTCGACGAACGACTCGCCGCCGCGGCGCATCGCGGCCATCGGGTCCTCGCCGGGGCGCAGGTCGCGCGTGAGCGCCGGGTCGTCGAACACCCAGCGGCGGAACTCGCCCGCGGGGGTGCGCAGGTCGACGATCGCCACGCTCACCTCGCGCCCGGCGATCGCCAGGTCGTCCTGCACGGCGACGACGCGGTACGCGTAGCCGGAATCCCCGGCACCGATCGGCCGCCACGGCGCGTTGGCGTCGGCGAGCGCCGCTTCCTTCACGCGCTCGCGCTGCTCGATGCGCCGGCCCGGCACCTTGAAGACGAGGCTCGGCTCGGCACGGAAGGCCTCGACCTGCGACTCGTCGGACACCGAGCGCAGCGCGATCACGCCGCCGTCGGCGGAGCGGCGCTGGGGATCGCGGCCGACCAGCGTGTACCGGGCGGCGCGGCCCTCGCGGTCGGCCACGCCCACCTCCGCGACGGGGTTCGGCGGGTCGTCGGGGCCGCCGGCGCGCCACCGCGCGCGCTGCTGCGCGTAGCGCAGGTAGCCGGTGGCCTCGAGCGTGACGTCCGGCGCCGGATCGGCGGAATCGACCGCGGGGATCGCGATGCGGATCGGGTGCGGCGCGACGTCCATGCCGGGAGCCAGGAAGAGCTCCTCCGGCGCGCCGACCCAGTCGTTGTAGAGCGGAAGCCCCTCGATCGGGCGCTCGACCCAGCGCGCCTCGCCCGGCCGGCGCACGTAGAGCGCCCAGCTCTTGACGAGGTCGTTCTTCAGGTAGAAGGAGTCCTGCGGCCCGTAGTCGAGCGCCACGAAGAGGCGCTCGTCGACGAGCGGCTTGCCCGTCTCCTTGACGGCGCGCTTCATGGGCCGCTCCGGGTCCTGCGAGGAGATCAGGTCCTCGGTGTACTGCGGGCGGCCCGCGACGAGCTGGCGCATGAACCGGCGCTCGGGCGAGTTCACGGCGAGCGTCACGCTGTAGGCGCGCGAGCCCTTGTCGTCGCCGGTGAGCACCTCCCAGTCGGGGTCGATGGAGCGGACCTCGACGTCGTAGCGGTCGGCGCCCTCGCCCACCGTCACGCGGTTCCCCGGCATCGCCAGCATCGAGGCGGACGCGACGAGCGACCCGCCCGGCGCGTCCAGGATGCCGACCGTGACCGCGCGGCGGGGCACGGCGGCCTCGCCCTCCACCTTGGTGCCGAAGTAGATGACGCTGCCCGCCACGAGGACGACGATCCCGGAGTGGATCCCCCACACGCCGTAGTTCACGGGACGGAACGGGATGCGCCGGACGGTGGTGATCGCCAGGTTCGCCACCAGCAGGCCGAGCAGCACGTCGAACGGCCACCAGTGGAACCACTCGAACTCGGTCATCTCGAAGGGCCGCCACTGGCGGACCTGCGCGTGCACCCACGCATCCGGGTGGAACAGGTTCGGGTGCACCGGGTAGACGATGCCCGCCGACCCGACCGACATGTAGACGAAGAGCACGGCCAGGATCGCGATGCCGAACCGGACGCTGCTGAAGAGGTCGAGGATCGGGCGGAACGGACCGTGCATGCGCCGAAGATGCTATGCCTGCCGCGCGCGCCGTGCGCCGTCCCCGGGGATCGCGGGCTCGTATGATTGCCGCCCCACCGAGGAACCAACGACCATGATGAACCGCTCAATCTCGATCCGCGCGCTCGTCGCCCCCCTGGCCGCCTCCATCGCGATCGCGGTCCCCGCCGTCGCGCAGGACGGCGCGGCTCCGGCCGCCCCCGCCGCGCCCGCGCAGGCCCCCGCCCCGGCCGCGGCCGGCGTGGTGTTCGTCAAGATCTCCACCAGCAAGGGCGACATGCTGCTCGAGCTCGACGCCGTCAAGGCGCCGATCAGCGTCGACAACTTCATGAAGTACGTCAAGAGCGGCTTCTACGACGGCACCGTGGTGCACCGCATCGTGCCGGGCTTCGTCGTCCAGGGAGGCGGCTTCGACCAGGCGATGGTCCAGAAGCAGACCAACCCCGCGATCAAGAACGAGTGGAAGAACGGCCTCAAGAACGCGCGCGGCTCCATCTCCATGGCCCGCCTGCCCTCCCCCGACACGGCCACCAGCCAGTTCTTCCTCAACCTGAGGGACAACCCCGCGCTCGACGGCGCCAACGGCCCCGGCTACGCGGTGTTCGGCAAGATCGTCGTGGGCCTCGACGTCCTCGACGCGATGGGCGCCGCCCCGACCGCGTCGAAGGAGGTCACCGACCAGGCCGGCCGCAAGCAGGTCTTCTCCGACGTGCCGGTCGAGGCGATCGTCATGACGAAGGCCGTCGAGCTCGATGCCGCGTCCGCGGCGTCGATGATCGAGGCGGCGAAGTCCAAGGCCCCCGCGCCCGCCGCCCCGGCGGCGCCCGCCGGCGCAATGCCCGCCCAGCCGAAGTGAGGCACCGATGGCCAGCGACCTCCTGAAGCGGCTCGGCATCGCGCGCGACGCGCGGCTCCTCGGGCGTTCCACGCGCACCGCGTCGATGCTCGCCGAGGGCAACGCGGTCGACAGCCTCGACCCCGCCACCGGGCGGGTGCTGGCGACCGTGCGGCTCGACGGCGTGCGCGAGTACGAGCGTGCGGTGGCCGCGGCGCAGGCCGTGCAGCACGAGTGGGCCATGCTCCCGGCCCCCAAGCGCGGCGAGATCGTCCGCCTGATGGGCGAGGCGTTCCGCACGCACAAGGACGCGCTCGGCGAGCTGGTGACCCGCGAGATGGGCAAGATCCATCCCGAGGGCCTCGGCGAGGTCCAGGAGTGCGTCGACATCGCCGACTTCTCGGTGGGCCTGTCCCGACAGCTCTACGGCCTCTCGATGCACAGCGAGCGGGCGCGCCACCGCATGTACGAGCAGTGGCACCCGCTCGGCACGATCGGCATCATCACCGCCTTCAACTTCCCCGCCGCCGTGTGGGCGTGGAACGCGATGATCGCGGCCGTCTGCGGCAACACCATGGTGTGGAAGCCGTCGCTCGTCACCCCGCTCACCGCGATCGCGATGAACCGGGTGGCCCAGGACGTCATGCGCCGCCAGGACGTGTTCCGGCCCTCGAAGGGCAAGGCCGAGGACGTCTTCGGCCTCGTCATCGGCAACGACGCCGACGTCGGCGAGACCATGATCGCCGACCGCAGGCTGCCGCTCGTCAGCGCCACCGGCAGCACCCGCATGGGCCGGCGCGTCGGCCAGGTCGTCGCGGGCCGCCTCGGCCGCGCGCTGCTCGAGCTCGGCGGCAACAACGCGATCATCGTGATGCCGGACGCGGACATGGACCTGGTGGTGCGCGCGGTGCTCTTCGGCGCCGTCGGCACCGCCGGCCAGCGCTGCACCACGACGCGGCGCCTCATCGTGCACAAGGACGTGGCCGGCGACCTGTCGCGGCGCCTGGCGAAGGCCTACCGCACGGTGCCGATCGGCGACCCGATGCGCAAGGGCACGCTGATGGGCCCGCTCGTCAACGCCCGGGCCGTCGAGCAGATGCGCGCCGCCATCGAGCGCGCGCAGCGCGAGGGCTGCAAGGTCCTCGCCGGCGGCACGAAGGGCATCGACCGCTTCCGGGGCAAGGCCGGCCACTTCGTCGAGCCGACGCTGATGTCGGTACCGAAGGGCAAGGTGCCGGAGATCTGCCGCGAGGAGACCTTCGCGCCGATCCTCTACGTCTTCACCGTCTCGTCGCTCGACGAGGCCATGCGCATCAACAACGGCGTCGACCAGGGACTCTCCAGCGCGATCTTCACCGACAGCGTGCGCAGCGCCGAGCGCTTCCTCAGCCACGAGGGCAGCGACTGCGGCATCGCCAACGTCAACATCGGGACGAGCGGCGCCGAGATCGGCGGCGCCTTCGGCGGCGAGAAGGACACCGGCGGCGGACGCGAGTCCGGCAGCGACAGCTGGAAGCAGTACATGCGCCGCCAGACCTGCACCGTGAACTGGTCGAAGGACCTGCCGCTCGCGCAGGGCATCGTGTTCGGCTGACGCCAGGGAGGACGACCGTGCCACGCGACCGCAACCAGCTCGCCGCCCGTGCCGCGCTCGAGCTGCGCGACGGCTTCTACGTGAACCTGGGGATCGGCATCCCGACGCTGGTCGCCAACCACGTGCCGGCCGGCATGCAGGTGTGGCTGCAGTCGGAGAACGGGCTGCTGGGGATGGGGCCGTTCCCGCGCGAGTCGGAGATCGACCCGGACCTCGTGAACGCCGGCAAGCAGACGGTGACCGCGGTGCCGGGGGCCAGCTTCTTCTCGAGCGCCGACAGCTTCGCGATGATCCGCGGAGGGCACATCGACCTGGCGATCCTGGGCGCGATGGAGGTGAGCGGCTCGGGCGACCTCGCCAACTGGATGATCCCCGGCAAGCTGGTCAAGGGGATGGGCGGGGCCATGGACCTCGTCGCGGGCGTCAAGCGCGTCGTGGTGGTGATGGACCACTGCAACAAGAAGGGCGAGAGCAAGTTCCTGCCCGAGTGCACCCTGCCCCTCACCGGGCGCTCGTGCGTGCACATGCTGATCACCGACCTGGCGACGTTCGAGTTCGACCGCGACGAGCGCCTGTTCCGGCTCATCGAGACCGCGCCGGGCGTGACCGTCGACGAGGTCGTCGCCAAGACCGCCGCGCGGATCCTGAAATAGGTGCCAGGAACGCCTGTCCCCATTTTCCGCGGAAAATGGGGACAGGCGTTCCTGGCACCTATTTCAGGATCCGCGCGGCGGTCTTGGCGACGACCTCGTC
>JBEITQ010000135.1:0-5790 GCA_040374835.1 Phycisphaeraceae bacterium
CGTGGAGACCGTGGTCGAGGTCGACTCGCCCGACTGGTCCGTGTCTTCCTCGGTCACTTCCTCGGTGACCTCAGGAGCGCCCGCGGGCCCGGCGGGCGGGGCCGCCGCCGGCTGCTCGGGTGCCGCCTTCGGGGCAGGCGGGGCGGGCGGCGCGGGCGCGGGCGACTCTCCGGCCGGGGGAGCGTCCTTGCCGAGCGCCACCGCGACCGCACGGTCGAGCGAGGCATTCGGCGAGCCGATGTAGGCGATCTTCCCGTCCTTGCCAACGACGAACGAGCAGGGAATGCCGTTGCGGCGCGCGGCGCGCATCCAGTCGGTGGACATCGAGCCGTCGGTGTCGAGCGCGATGGCGAAGCCGACGTCGCTGCCGCGCGTGGACAGGAAGTCCGCGACCTTCGCCTCGCGCTGCTCGGCGGACTCGGCGCGCTCAAAGCCGGCGACGCCGACCACGACGAGCTCCGGGTTGGCCTTCTGCAGCTCGGTGAGGTGCGGCATGGCGCGCACGCAGGGCCCGCACCAGGTCGCCCAGAACTCGACCACGTAGACGCGGCCGGGCTCGAAGGACGCGAAGCGGTCGCCCTTCATGAACTTCTCCGGCGTGAACGCGGGCGCGGCGGCACCGGGAGCCAGGACGTCGGCGGCCAGGACGGCGGCGAAGGCGGCGGAAATCAGCATGGAAACAGGCTACCTGCCGCGTGCGGCCTGCACGAGGAGGCGGAACACGCCGTCGCCGAGGGTCGGGTCGGCGGTGCGCTCCGGGTGCCACTGGACGCCGAGGTAGAAGGGCCGCCCGTCGTCGCGGATCGCTTCCAGGACGCCGTCGTCGGAGCGGCCGATCTCGGCGAACCCGGGGGCATCGGCCAGGGCCTGGTGGTGCCAGCTGGCCACCGGGCCGCTCCCCACGGCCGTCTGCACGGCATGCACGCGGTCGTCGCGGTGGCGCGCGGCGTCGGCGATCCGGTCGTCGAGGTGCTGGATGAGCGTCGCGCCGCGGTGGACGCCCATCAGCTGCATGCCAAGGCAGATCCCGAGCACCGGCATCGCCGGGCGCGCGTCGAGGGCGGCCAGCATCGCCAGCTCCGCCGACTGCCGTTCCGGATCCATCACCCGCGCCATGGGGTGGAGCGGCACGCCGAATGGGCGCGTGTCGATGTCGTCGCCGCCGACGATCACCACGCCGTCGAGGCGGTCAAGCGCGGCGCAGCGGGCGTCCGCGGAGGCCGGGAGGATCACGGGGACGCCGCCCGCGCGGACCACCGCGTCCACGTAGGTGGCGCGCACCTGGTGCCGGGGGCGCGACTGCTCGTCGCGCGCGAGGTCGGCACCGATCCCGATGAACGGACGCTGGACGTGGGCCATGGGAACCATCCTTTGCATCGGCGCCGCGGCTCGGGCATCATGCGTTTATGACGCCCGCACGGCTCCTCGCCACGATCGCCGCATGCACGACCGCCGCCTCCGCCACGGCAGAGGTCCGCCTGTCGCCCGCCTTCTCCGACCACGCCGTGCTGCAGCGCGACCGCCCGATGCGGATCTTCGGGCTGGCCACCAAGGGCGAGCGCATCACCGTGACGCTCCGCGACGCGCAGGGACGGATGGTCCGCTCGGGGTCGGCGGTCGGCAGCCTGAACGGCGAGTTCGTGGCCACGCTCGACCCGCTCGACGGATCGACGGAGCCGCTCACCCTGGAGGTCGAGGGCGAGAACACCGTGACCGCGCGCGACCTGGTGGTGGGCGACGTGTGGGTGGCCGGCGGGCAGAGCAACATGGAATGGCCGCTCGCCGCGACCGGCGCGCAGCTCGCCGACGCGCTGGCGGTCGCCGACGACGCGGGCATCCGCATGATGACCGTGCCGCACGTGACGGCGAACCGGCCCGCGCGCATGGTGGACGCGAAGTGGACCGTCGGCTCGCGGGACACCGTGCCGCAGATGAGCGCGGTCGCGTTCTGGTTCGCGCGCGCCGTGCGGGCCCGCACGGGCATGCCGGTGGGCATCCTCTCCATCAACTGGGGCGGTTCGCGCGCCGAGCCGTGGGCCGACCTCTCGGCGCTGAACACCGATCCCACCTACACCTCGCGCGTGTCGGCGCTGCGCGCGGAGGTGGCCGGATGGAACGCGCAGGGCGACGACGCGCGCAACCAGGCGTTCGACCTGAAGCGCCGCGAGTACCAGGCCGCCGGCACCGCGTGGTGGAACGCGGTGAACGCCGAGGAACCGGGGATCGCGGGCCGCTGGGCCGTGGCCGAGACGCCCACCGACGGCGAGGGCTGGGAGAAGTCGGCGCTCCCCGCGCGCTGGGCCGACGACCCCGAGCTGAAGAACTTCGACGGCGTGGTGTGGTACCGGCGGTCCATCGAGGTCCCGCAGGCCTGGGCGGGGAAGGAGTGCTTCATCGAGCTGGGGCCGATCGACGACGCGGACGTGCTGTTCTTCGACGGCGTGCCGGTGGCGAACACGATCGGCGACTGGCGGACGCCGCGCCGCTACCGGATCCCGGCCGCACGCGTGCGCGCGGGATCGATCGCGATCGCCCTCGAGGTGCTCGACATGCAGGGTGCGGGCGGCGTCATGGGCGACGCCGCCGCGATGCGGATGACCTGCCCGTCGGCGGGCGGCGATGCCGTGCCCCTCGCCGGCGAGTGGATGCGCCGGCGCGGGAGGGGTTCCGCGGGGCTGCCGCCGTTCCCGACCCGCCCCGAGCGCGACACCGCGCCGGGCACGCGGTTCGCCGATCCCGCGGCGATGTTCAACGGCATGATCGCGCCGTTCTCGGGGCTCGCGGTCCGCGGCGCCATCTGGTACCAGGGCGAGTCGAACGCCGGAAGCGAGCAGGAGACCACCGAGTACCGCTCGCTCCTCCAGCTGGTGATCCGCAGCTGGCGCGCGGCGTTCCAGTACCCGGACATGCCCTTCGGCGTCGTGAGCCTGGCCGCGTTCCGGCCCTTCCAGCCCGACCGCGCGGTGAGCGGCACGTGGCCCGGGCTGCGCGACGCGCAGCTCAACACCGAGCGCAACTCGCCGAGCGTCGGCACCGTCACCACGATCGACGTCGGCGACGCCGACGATATCCACCCGCGCGACAAGCGCACCGTGGGCGAACGGCTGTCACGATGGGCCGCATCCACCGTGTACGGCGCCGCGGACGTCGCCTGGCGCGGGCCGCGCACCAAGAACGCGCGGCGCGAGGGCGACGGGCTGCGCATCGAGTTCGACGTCGAGGGCGGACGACTGCACACGCGCGACGGCAAGCCGCTCGCGGGCTTCGCGATCGCCGGCGCCGACGGAAGATTCGTCGTCGCCGAGGCGGAGATCATCGGGGCCACCGCCGTGAACGTGCGCAGCAGCGAGGTGGCCGAGCCCTTCGAGGTGCGCTACGCCTGGCAGGACAACCCGGCGAACGCGAACCTCGCGGACGAGGCGTCGAAGCTGCCGGCCCACCCGTTCAGCCTGCGCGTGGAGGCCGACCCGGTGCGGCTGCCCCAGCGGCCATCCACCGCCGCACCGCAATGAACGCGCCGAGCGTGCCGAGCGACGCGACCGCGTAGCCGACCGCGTAGGACCGCGCCGACGCCTCGCGCACGCGCTCGAGGAGCGCAGGATCCCGCTCGGCATCGATGCGCGCCTTGAGGTCGTGGCTGCGCAGCATCGAGCGGATGCGGACGACCTCGTCGTGCGACAGGCCGGGGTCGCCGCGCTCGAACGCCGCGAGACTGAGGGCGACCGTGGCGGCGATGGTCGCGACGCCCACGCTTCCGCCCACCTGGCGCATGGTCTGCACCAGCCCGGATACCTGGCCGCGCTCCGAGTGCGGAACGCGGCCCAGGGCGTCGGTGTTCGTGGGACTCATGGTCAGCGAGATGCCGAGGCCAAGGAGGAACATCCCCGCCGCCATCACGGGGTAGCTGCGCATCCACGCGCCGGCGGCCTGCACCAGCATGCCGACGGTGGCGAGCGCCGTGCCGAGGGACGCCGGCGGGCGTGCGCCGTCACGGTCGTACCACCGGCCCGCCACGTGCACCACGAGGATGACGGGCAGCAGCATGGGAAGGAGCGACAGGCCCGCCTCGGTCGGCGAGTAGCCGAGCACGTCCTGGGCGTAGAGGCTGCCGGCGATCACCAGCCCGGTCATCGCGAACTGCATGCAGGCGATGGTGATGGCGTCGGCGGCAAGCGCACGGTCGGCGAAGAGGCGGACGCGGAGCAGGGGATGCGGGTGGTTCCACTGGCGTCGGATGAACGCGCCCAGCACCACGGCCCCGCCCGCGAGGGCCGCGAGGGTCGTCGCGGAGAGGCCCTCGCTCGCGTCGGCACCGGCCTCGGGCCCCAGCTGCTGGATGCCGAACACGAACGCGGGGAGCCCCGTGAGCAGCAGCACGCCGCCGAGCCAGTCGATCTTCCGGTCGGCGCTCGGCGGGTCATGCGGACGCGCCACGAGCGTGAGCGCGATGGCCGCGGCGGCCACCGGCAGGTTGAGCCAGACCACCCCCGGCCAGCCGAACCGCTCGACGATCCAGCCGCCGGCCGCGGGACCGATGGCCATGAAGACGAGCGGCAGCCCGACGTACGCGGCCATCGCCTTGCCGCGCTCGCCCGGCGCGAACGCGCCGATCACGAGCGCGCCGGAGGCCGGCTGCATGAGGCACGCCGCAAGGCCCTGCAGCACACGGCCGGCGATCATCTGCGTGCCCTCGCGGGCGTCGGCGCACACGACGCTCGCCACCGCGAAGAGGACGACGCCCGCCAGGAACGCGCGCACCTTGCCGACGAGGTCGCCGATGCGGCCGCCGAGCGCCATGAGCGAGGCGAGCGTCAGGAGGTACGAGGTGACGATCCACGCCTGGCCGCCGTCGGCCATCCCCAGGCCCGCGCCGATCCGGGGCAGGGCCACTCCGACGACCGTCATGTCGATGAAGATCATCGACAGGCTGCCGGTCATCGCGGCGAGCACGAGCCAGCGCCGGCCCTGCGCGCCGTCGTGTTGGCCCGGGGGCGCGGTCATCGGGTGACGTCGGGCGCGGTCGGCCGCAGCGGCGCGGCGCTGAAGCGGCCGGACTGGGACAGGAATCGCTCGGGGTTCCCGAACGTCACCTTGCGCACGAGCTCCTCCAGGTGCCCGCGCCGGCGCATCTCCATCTGCGCCTTCGGCACCGCGAGCGGGTCGCTGTGACCCCAGTCGCCGGCGGAGTTCATCCAGATCCGCTCGCTTCCGTAGCACTCGACGATGTCGACGGCGCGCTGCGGCGTGCACTTGGTGTCCGGGTACAGGGTCATGCCGCACCAGTACCCGCGGTCGAGCACGTGGCGCACCGTGTGCTCCTCGACGTGGTCGATGAGCACGCGGCCCGGGTCGAGCCCCGGGAAGCGCGCGATGGCGTCCATGATGAGGCGCGTGCCCTTGAGCTTGTCCTCGAGGTGCGGCGTGTGGACCAGCACCAGGAGCCCGTGGTCGGAGGCCAGCTGCAGGTGCGCCTCCAGGATCTCCAGCTCGTTGCGGCTGTTCTTGTTGAGGCCGATCTCGCCGATCCCGAGCACGTTCTCGCGCTCGAGGAACCCAGGGATGAGCCCGATCACCTCGCGCGCGAAGACGGGGTCCTCCGCCTCCTTCGGGTTGATGCAGAGCCACGCGTGGTGGCGGATCCCGTACTGCGCCGCGCGGCGCGGCTCGAACTCGGTGAGCTGGCGGAAGTAGTCGAAGACGCCCGTGGGGCTCGAGCGGTCGGACCCGGCCCAGACGGCGGGCTCGGTGATCGCCGCGCATCCCGCGCGCGCCATGCGGACGTAGTCGTCC
>JBEITQ010000155.1:0-4995 GCA_040374835.1 Phycisphaeraceae bacterium
CCGCGCGCCCGGCCCCGATGGACAGCACCGCCGCGAGCATCGCGACCGCCGCGCGCTTCCGGCCCGCCCTCACCGCGCCCTCCTCGCGCCGCGGCGGCGGAAGAAGGCGCGCAGCGGCTCGGCGATGTCGCCGCCGGTCTCGATGCGGATCGCCTCGCAGCGAAGCCTGCGCAGCGCGTCGTCGAGGAGCTGCGCGTCCGCCGCGGCGAGGCGCGCGAAGCGCTGGCGCACGGCGCGGGAACCAAGGTCCGCCACCACGCGCTCGCCGGTCTCCTCGTCCTCGAACTCGACGAGCCCCACGGGCGGCAGCTCGCGCTCGCGCCGGTCGCGCACCACCACCGGGATCACGTCGTGCCGCGCGCGCGCCACGCGCAGTGCCTCCTCCCAGGGCTCGGCGCCCGAGGGCGCGAGCCCGCGCGACTGCCAGTCGCTCACCACGAAGAGCACCGCGCGGCGGCTCAGCAGCCGGTCCGCCTCGGCGATCGCGGCGCCGATGTCGGTGCCCCGGCGCTCGGGCTCGAAGGCGAGCAGGTCGCGCACGATGCGCAGCACGTGGCGCGACCCCTTCCGCGGCGGCACCACGAGCTCGACGCGGTCGGTGAAGCAGACGAGCCCCACGCGGTCGTTCGAGCGGATGGCGCTGAAGGCGACCGTCGCGGCGACCTCGGCGGCCAGCTCGCGCTTCAGCTGCGCGTGCGTGCCGAAGCCGAGCGACCCGCTCAGGTCGACCGCCAGCATCACCGTCAGCTCGCGTTCCTCGCGGAAGAGCTTGACGTGCGGGAACCCGGTGCGCGCGCTCACGTTCCAGTCGATCGAGCGCACGTCGTCGCCGTACTGGTACGGGCGCACCTCCTCGAACTCCATCCCGCGGCCCTTGAAGGCGGAGCGGAACTGCCCCGCCAGCACGTCGCTCACGAGGTGCGACGTGCGGATCTCGATGCGGCGGACCTTGCGGAGGAGCTCGGAGGTCTGCATGGCCGCGGCCGCCCGGTCACGGGACCGGGACGTGCTCCAGGATCGAGCGCACGACGTCGTCGGCCGACTTCTCGAGCGCCTCGGCCTCGTAGCTGAGGCCGATCCGGTGGCGCATGACGGCGGGCGCCACGTCCTTCACGTCCTGCGGCACCACGTAGCCGCGGCCGTCGAGGAACGCCTTGGCGCGCGCCGCCTGGGCGAGCGAGATGGTGGCGCGCGGGGACGCGCCGTACTGGACCAGGTCCTGCACGGGCACCTTCCACGCGGCCGGGTCGCGCGTGGCGACGACCAGCGACACGATGTAGTCCTTGATGCTGTCGTCGACGAAGATGCCGTCGACCACCTCGCGCGCGGCGCGGATCTGCTCGGGCTGCATCACGGGCCGCACGCCGATCTTCCCGGTGGTGCGCGACATGCGGTCGAGGATCTGCCGCTCCTCGGTGCGCGTGGGGTAGGTGATCACGAGCTTCAGCAGGAAGCGGTCGACCTGCGCCTCGGGCAGGGGGTAGGTGCCCTCCTGCTCGATCGGGTTCCGGGTGGCGAGCACCAGGAACGGGTCGTCCATGCGGAAGGTCTCGCCGCCGATCGTGACCTGCCGCTCCTGCATCGCCTCCAGCAGCGCGCTCTGCACCTTGGCGGGCGCGCGGTTGATCTCGTCGGCGAGGACGATGTTCGCGAAGATCGGGCCCTTCTTGACGCTGAACTCGTGCGTCGCCGGGCTGTAGACCATGGTGCCGACGAGGTCCGAGGGCAGCAGGTCCGGGGTGAACTGGATGCGGTGGAAGCTGGTGCGGAGCGCGGCGGCGAGCGTCGCCACCGCGGTCGTCTTGGCCAGCCCCGGCACGCCCTCGATCAGCACGTGGCCGTTGCACAGGAGCCCGATGACCAGGCCCTCGAGCAGCTCCTGCTGCCCGACGATCACCTGCTGGAGTTCCTGCCTCAGGTGCGCGAACGGCGGGTGCGCCGCCTTGACCTGCTGCTCGATGGCACCGATGTCCTGCTGCGTGATGGATGGCATGGGGTGGTTCGCTCCGAAGGTGGACGCCCGGCACCCTCGCGCAGGCGGGCCGAGAGGATATCGGTCACCATCCGTACGCGTGGACGACGGCCTGCGTGCCGCTGCGGGCGAACCCGGCCTCGCACAGCGAGGCATAGGTGCGTTCGGCCGCATCGGCGCATGGCAGGGCCAGGCCCATCGAGCGGGCCTCGGCGAGCGCGATACGAAGGTCCTTCAGGAAGTGTTCGCAGAAAAATCCGGGGGCGAAGTCGCCCTTGAGGACGCGGGGTGCCAGGTTGGCGAGCGACCAACTTGCGGCCGCGCCGCCTCCCACCGACTCCAGCACCCGCGACGGGTCGAGCCCGCTGCGCCGGGCGTAGGCGAGCGCCTCCGCAAGCCCGAGCATCGATCCTGCGATCAGCAGCTGGTTGACCATCTTGGTGTGCTGCCCGGCGCCGGCGGGCCCCTGGCGGACGATCGTCTTCCCGACGGCGCCCAGGATGGGTGCCGCGTGCTCGAAGGCGCGGGCCGAGCCGCCGCACATCACCGACAGCGTGGCGTTGCGCGCGCCGACGTCCCCGCCCGACACCGGGGCATCGAGCGACTCGATGCCGTGGGCCGCGGCGGCCTCCGCCACCCGCCGCGCGATCGCGGGGCTGCTGGTCGTGAAGTCGACGAGGAGGCGCGGTCGCGCGGCCGCCGCGAGCGTCCCCTCGGGGCCGAGGTGCACCGCTTCGACGTCCTCGGGGTAGCCGACCATCGAGCACGCCACGTCGGCCCCTTCGGCGGCCGCGGCGGGGCTGTCCGCCCAGCGTGCGCCGGCATCGATCAGGGGCCGCGCCCGCTCGTGGGTCCGCGTGTGCACGCGCAGCCGGTGTCCGGCCGCCATGAGGTGCTTGGCCATCGAGGTGCCCATCACGCCCGTGCCGATCCACGCGATGTCGAGGGAAGCCATGCCGAAAGGCTAGCCCGGCCACCCATCCACGTCCTGATAAGTCGCCATCCCGATCCGCCCGGCCACCGGCGGGTCCGGCTACACTGCGCGGCTCGGCCGAGCGAACGTCGGCCACGGAGCACACCATGTCGAAGCTCGCCCCCAGCACCACCGTCCACTTCACCGTCAACGCGGTTCCCGCCGAGGCCCGCCGCCGGCAGACCATCCTCCGCCTGATGCGCATGAACTCCGGCGTGCAGGGTGCGCTCAACCGCCTGAAGCGCGAGCGCCTGCGCAGCGGCAACCGCCGCACGGCGCGCGCCGGCCGCATCTGGCTCGCCCGCGAGCAGTGCACCCGCGTGGTGGGCGTGACCAAGGGCGCGACCTTCACGCTGCGCGTCACGCCGCAGGTGATGGCCGACGTCCGCAGCGTCGAGCGCTACCTCGACGCCAAGGTCGCCTGACCGTCGATGGACGTCTTCCTCGCGCTCTGCGCCGGGCTGGGTCTCGCGGCCGCGTGCGGCCTGCGGGTGTTCCTGCCGCTCTTCGTGGCCGCGATCGCGGTCCGCGCCGGCGCGCTCCCGATCGGCCCCCACTTCGAGTGGATGGGATCGAACGCGGCGATCATCCTGTTCGGCACCGCCTGCATCGTGGAGATCGTGGGCTTCCTGGTGCCGTGGGTCGACCATGCGCTCGACCTGCTGTCCGCGCCGCTCGCCGCCGTGGCGGGCGCGGTGCTGATGACGAGCCAGCTGCTCGGGGGGACGACGGGCGCGGACGGCGTGTTCGTGCCGTTCCTGCACCCGGCCGTCGCGTGGTCCCTCGGGATCCTGGCGGGCGCCACCACGGCCTCCGGCGTCGAGGCCGCGTCGATCGCCGGCCGCATCTCCAGCTCGGTGCTCACCATCGGCTGGCTGAACCCGATCTACGGGATGTTCGAGACGGCGCTCGCGTTCGTCATCACGATCGTCACCATCCTGGTGCCGGTGATCGCCGGCATCGCGGTGCTCCTCTTCCTGCCGGTGCTGGGCCTGGCCGTGTGGCGGATCCTCGCGTGGCGGCGCAAGCAGCGCCGGGCGCACGAGGAGAAGCTGCGGCTGGCGCGCGAGCGGATCGCCCTCGCCATGGCGCACCGGGCCGGCAAGGGATCCGGCGCCGCCTGAGGCGCGGCGGGGCGCCGATGGCCGACTTCGAGGCGCTCTGCCGGGACTTCTGCGTCAACCAGAAGCTCGCGCTCAAGATGGACCTGCCGGGTTCCCGCGAGCCGGTGCTCGACCTCTTCGGCCGCCTCCGCAAGGAGATGCCGCGGCTCTCGAGCCTGGAGCGCTACCCCGACGGCGAGGTCGCCCTCGAGTCCGACGAGGGCGACCGCGACTTCCTCTGGGTGGCCATGCGGCAGACGTCCCTCAAGAGCGGGTGGGTGAACCCCGCGTCGCTCGAGGACGCCTACCGGATGCACCGCGCGGTGCTCGAGGTGGCCCCGTTCTTCCTCTCGATCAGCCCGCTCGACGTGGCGCACCTCGAGCTCGTCTACGCCTTCGACTTCGAGTGCGAGGGAAACCGCGACGAGGTCGTGCTCGACGCGCTGCTCGGCGGCTCGCACCTGGGGGACTTCGCCGAGGCGTCGACCGACTCGGTGATCGACGCGCAGCCGTTCCTGGCGCTGGTGCTCGCCGACGCGCCGGACATGCACGTCTACCTGGAGGTGAAGACGAAGGCCCCGCGCAGCGAGCCGTCCGTGGCGCGCGAGGGCGCCGACCCCCTCAGCGTGATGCTCACCGTGCGGCGCACCGGCCCGGTGCGCCGGCTCGAGGACCTGCCCACGCACCTGGCCGCGCTGAGCGGCCACGGCGAGCGGCTGGTCGAGCAGCGGCTCATCCCGCGCGTCCTGATGCCCCTGCGCGCCCGGCTCGACCGCGGCTGACGGCCCGGCTCAGCCGCCCGCGCGCGCGATCCAGCGCGCGAGCGACGCGGTCTCGCGCAGGTCCGCGACCGCGAGGTCCGCGCCCGCCTCGCGCAGCGCGTCGATCCCGAACTTCCCCGTCGCGACCGCGATGACCCGCGCCCCCGCGGCGTGCGCGCAGTCCAC
>JBEITQ010000193.1:0-4017 GCA_040374835.1 Phycisphaeraceae bacterium
GCCGGCACGCCGGCCGACGGCGGCGCGGGCGTCGGCCCGCCGCAGCACGCCGCCAGCACCCCGGCGAGTGCCACGGCCAGCGCACGCCCGGGGCGCGGCGTCACAGTTCGCTCTGCATGACCTCGCCGAGGTGCTCGGCCAGTTCCTGCAGGTCCTCGTCGCGGAGCTTGGGATTCGCCACGGCGATGGGCGGCACCGACTCGTCGGCCCCGCGCCGCTGCACGAGCCACCGCTCCGCGTCGCCGTCGCGCTCGACGCGCACGTGGCGCAGCAGGCGCTTGCGCAGAAGCACCAGGCACAGGAGCCATCGGTAGGCGATGCGCTGCGGGCGATCGTCGCCCTCGAGCCGGTCGAAGAGCTCGAGCAGCGTGTCGTCGTCGACCAGGATCCGCCGCTTCTCGTCGGGCGCGGGGGCGACGGTCTTCCAGAAGCAGACCATGCCCTCGGGCCGGGCCCCGGCGGCCCATGCGTCAAGGGCGAAGTCGCGGCGCACGAAGCCCGGCGACCCGGACTCGTCCGCGGGGGCGTCGCAGAGCGTCGCGACGATCGGCTCGCCCGACGCGAGCGCGCGTCCGCTCGAGGCGCAGGTCGCGGTGAAGCGACCGACCGTGAAGCCTTCCGTGGCACGAACCATGCTCGCATCGTAACCCGCGCCGCGGACGGCATCTTCCTATACTCGCCGCGCGATGCTCGAACGGCTCGGCCAGCTCTTCCGCGGGAACGAACCGGTGGCGATCGCCGTCGAGCTCGCGGTCATCTGGCTGGCCGTGTTCCTGGTGCTGCGCTTCCTGCGCGGCACGCGCGGCGCCGGCGTCCTCAAGGGCGTGATCGTGGTGCTCGCGGCCATCATCCTGTCCCTGCGCTTCGCGGGAAGCGGCGCCGACACGTTCGCGCGCCTGCGCTTCGTGGCCGAGGCGCTGGCCGGGACGCTGGCCATCGCGCTCGTCGTGATCTTCCAGCCCGAGCTGCGCCAGGCGCTCATCCGCCTCGGGCGCTCGCGCTGGCTGGCGGGGCGCGACCGCCGCTTCACCGAGACCGTGCCCGCGATCGAGGAGGCGGTCGGCTTCCTCTCGCGCAACCAGTTCGGCGCCCTGATCGTCATCGAGCGCTCCGTGCCGCTCGGCGAGGTCGTCGGTTCCGGCGTGCCGCTCGACTCGCTGGTGTCGGCGCGGCTCCTGGAGAGCATCTTCTGGCCCAGCAGCCCGCTGCACGACCTCGCGGTCGTGGTGAGCGGGGACCGCGTGGTGGCCGCCAACGTGCAGCTGCCGCTCGCGGACCCGGAGAACGTTCCGCCGCGCCTCGGTTCGCGCCACCTCGCGGCCGTCGGCATCACCGAGGAGACCGACGCGATCGTGGTCGTCGTGAGCGAGCAGACCGGCGCCGTGCGCATCGCCGCCGGCGGCCGGCTCGGCGAACCCGTGCCCGTCGAGGCGTTCGCCGAGGAACTGCGCCGCGCGATCACCGCCGAGGAGCCCGTGCCCGCCGCCGGCGAGGGGCAGTCGGCATGAGCGCGCGCCGCGACTGGCGATCGGACCTCGTGAACGTGGTGGCCGCCGCGGTGGTCGCGCTCCTCGTCTGGGCCTACGCGAACGACCGGACGCGCGAGACCGCGACCCTCGCCGGCACGGTGCGCCTGGCGGTGGCCGACCCGCGCCTGCAGTACGTCGAGCCCTCGGCGGCCATCACCGTCTCCGTCGAACTGCGCGGATCGCGCCGGTCCATCGAGCGCGCCGAGCGCGCGCTCCGGGCAGGCGTCGCGCTGGCCCCCGGCACCGACGGCCTGCCGGGCGAGCCGGGCACGCACGAGGCGCGCCTGCAGGGCACGCTGCAGCTCACCGCCGCGATCGCCGAGACCGGCGCCGAGGTCGTGCGGGTGCGTCCCGAGACAACCTCCTACACGGTGGGCGCGCTGGTCACCGAGCAGGTGCCGGTGAGCCCGCTCCTGCCGAGCGCCGCCGTGCAGGGCGAGATCGACATCGACCCAGCGGTGGTGTCGGTCACCCTTCCCTCCGAGGCCCGCGCCGCGGTCGGGCGCCTCGCGGTCGACGCCATCGTCGAGACCAAGAACCTCGAGCCCGGCAAGTCGCAGCAGGTCGACGTCGACCTCCGCCTGCCGGAGTCGCTCGCCCGGTGGAACGAGCTCTGCCGCGTCGTGCCGCCGCGCGCGAAGGTGACGTTCACCCTGCTCTCGACCAACGCGCAGTTCACGATCCCCTCCGTGCCGGTGCGCGTCTCGATGTCGCCTGCCACCGCGTCGGCGTGGGACGTCGTTCCCGTGCGCGCGGAGGTCTCGGGCGTCGTCGTCACCGGGCCGCGCGCCGCGATCGACGCGCTCAAGTCGGGCACATTCGTGCCGGCGGCGGTGGTCGACCTCGGCGACGGTGCCCCGGCGACGGGCCGGTCGGCGCTGCCGGTCACGTTCTGGCGGCTCCCGGAGGGCGTCTCGGTGGTCGAGGCCGCGGGCACGCCGCGCGGCCAGGTGCCCTCGGTCGAGCTCGAGTCGTCGCCGCGCCGCTGATCGATCAGCCCGCGCGCACCGCGTGCCACTGCTTCTTGCCGCGCCGCAGGAGCGCCACCGAGCCGTGCAGCAGGTCGCGGGGGGTGAGCCGCGCGTCGGCCGCGGCCTTCGTGCCGTTCACCAGCACCGCGCCGGCCTGCAGGAAGTCGCGCGCCTCGCGCTTGCTTGCGGCGAGCGTGGTGCGCGGCAGCAGCTCGACGAGCGGCAGCCCGTCGCCGCCGAGCTCGCCCGGCGCGAGCAAGGTGGACGGCAGATCCTCGGCGATCTCGCCCACCGTCCGCGCGTCGAGCGACGCCACCTCGCCCGAGAAGAGCGCGCGCCCCGCGGCCTCGGCGTTCGCGCGCTCGGTCGGTCCGTGGAACAGATCGGTCATCTCGTCCGCCAGCACGCGCTGCGCCTGGCGTTCCTGCGGACGCTCCGCCGAGGCGCGGTCGAGCTCCTCGACCCGCTCGCGCGGCAGGAACGTGAACCACCGCAGGAAGCGCCCGACGTCGGCGTCCGCCGTGTTCAGCCAGAACTGGTGGAAGCGGAACGGGCTGGTGCGGTCGGCGGTCAGCCAGACGGCGCCCTTCTCGCTCTTGCCGAACTTGCCGCCGTCGGACTTGGTGACCAGCGGATTGGTGATGCCGTACGCCTCGCCCTGCGCCACGCGCCGGACGAGGTCGATGCCGCTGACGATGTTGCCCCACTGGTCGGCGCCGCCGAGCTGCACCGTGCATCCCATGGAGCGGTGCAGGTGCAGGAAGTCGTACGCCTGCAGGATCATGTAGCTGAACTCGGTGTAGCTGATCCCCTGCTCGCGCCCCTCGAGCCGCGTGCGCACCGAGTCGCGCATGATCATCTGGTTCACGCTGAAATGCTTGCCCACGTCGCGCAGCACCTCGATGTAGCCCAGGCCGCGCAGCCAGTCGCCGTTGTCGACGACCGTGGCGGCGCGGTCGCCGGTCGCCGAGAAGTCGATCACGCGCGCGAAGATCTCGCGCTGGCGGGACACGTTGTGCCGAACGGCCTCCTCGTCGAGGAGCTGGCGCTCCGAGCTCTTGCCGCTCGGGTCGCCGATCAGGCCGGTGCCGCCGCCCATCAGGACCACGGGCCGGTGCCCGGCGCGCTGCCAGTGCGCGAGCAGCTTCATCGGCACGTAGTTGCCGACCGTCAGGCTGTCGGCCGTCGGGTCGAAGCCCGCGTACCCCACGCGTCCCGGCGTCGAGAGGTACGCCGGCAGCGACTCGGACGTCGTCTGGTGGAGCAGCCCGCGCCAGGAGAGCTCGTCGAGGAACGCCTGCATCGGGATCCCTATCGGGCCGCGAGCGCCCCGCTCTTCGCACGGATGTCCCTGAGCAGGTCGTTCCAGCTCTGGACGAAGCTCTTCGCGCCCTGCGACTGCAGCTCGGCGGCCGCCGCGTCGAGGTCGATCCCGGCCGCGCGCGCCTCGGCGAGCGCCCGCCGGAGCGGGCCACCGTCGGTTGGGAGCACGGCCGTCACCGGCGGGCCGGCATGGA
>JBEITQ010000230.1:0-2706 GCA_040374835.1 Phycisphaeraceae bacterium
GGTCGACGTCGCCGACATCCCGATCCACGAGATCACGGACCAGTACTTCTCGTTCCTCAAGCAGCTCGACTCGATCGACATCGACGTCGCCGGCGAGTTCCTGGTGATGGCCGCCACGCTGGTCGAGATCAAGAGCCGCACGCTCGCCCCGGCCGAGAAGCTCGCGCAGCGCGAGGGCGCCGGCGCCGGCGCCCTCGACGAGACCGACCCGCGCTTCGAGCTCGTCAAGCAGCTCATGGCCTACCAGCGCTACCGCAGCGCCGCCGACGAGCTCGCGCGCCTGCGCGCGCAGCACGCGCAGCGCTGGGCCGTCACCGGCCGCGGCGCCCCGGCCGACGAGGGCGACGGCCGCGACCTCGACCTCGAGGACGTCCACATCCTGGACCTGATCGACGCCTACGAGCGCATCGTGGCGGGCATCGACCTCTCGCGCGTCGGCGACCACCGCGTCGAGTACGACGACACGCCGATCTCGCTGCACCAGGCCGACCTCGTCGACCGGCTCGAGCGCGCGCCCGAGAAGCGCATGACGCTGCAGGACGTCTTCTCCGGGAAGACCCGCGGCGAGGCGATCGGCATGTTCCTGGCCATGCTCGAGCTCGCGCGCGAGCAGAAGGTCGGCATCCGCCAGGACAAGATCAACGGCACGATCGAGATCGAGCTCAACCTGACGTGATCGCCGCCAGGAAGGTCTCGCCGAGGTCGGCGAGCTTCTTCTCGCCCACGCCCTTCACCGAGGCCAGCGCCTCGAGCGTCGCGGGCTTGCGCGCGGCCATCTCCAGGAGCGTCGCGTCGCTGAAGATGACGTAGGGCGGCACGCCGCGCTGCGCGGCCAGCTCGCGCCGCAGCGCGCGCAGCCGCTCGAAGAGGGACGTGTCCACCTCGTGCGCGCCGTGCACCTCGCGCGCGGTGGCGTGGCGCCGGCCGCGGCCGCGGGGCGGGGCGCGCAGCGGAATCTCCAGCCCGCCGCGCAGGGCCCGGTGGCCCTCGGCCGTGATCACCAGCACCGGGTGCTCGCCGTCGGTGCGCTCGAGCAGGCCGTGCTCGACCAGCTGGAAGATGCAGTTCACCAGCACGTTGCGGTCCTCGCCGCGCAGGGCGCCGTAGGTGGGGAGCGACGCATGCCCGCGCCGGGCCACTTCCTCGGTCTCTGCGCCGCGCGCCACGTCGGCCACGTACGCGGCGCCGTAACGCTGCCCCGTGCGCACCACGGCGCTCAGCAGCTTGCGCGCGACGGTCGTGGAGTCCGGGAGCATCCGAACCTCGCCCAGGCACACGTCGCATGCGCCGCAGCCGCCCTCGCGGGGCGTCCACGCCTGCCCGAAGTGCTCGACGATCCACCGGTGCCTGCACACCGCGCTCCCCGCCATCCGCTGCATGGCATCGAGCTGCGCGCGCCCTTGGGCCAGCGAGTCGTCGAGCGCCGCGAGCGCGTCGTCGTCGGCGCCGGAGCCCTCGGCGCGCTCGCGCGCCTCGGCAACGCTCGACTCGGTGATCGACTGCCACTTCACGACGTCGGCGTAGGAGTGGAAGAGCACGCACTCGCTCTCGAGGCCGTCGCGCCCGGCGCGGCCGGTCTCCTGCTGGTAGTGCTCGACGCTCTTGGGCATCGTCATGTGCACCACCGCTCGCACGTTGCTGCGGTCGATCCCCATGCCGAAGGCGACCGTGGCCACCACGACGTCGAGGCGCTCCTCGGCGAACGCCTCCTGGACGCGGTGGCGCTCCTCGGCGGCCAGGCCGGCGTGGTAGCAGCCGGCCTGGAACCCGTCCTTCCGGAGGAATTCCGCGAGGCTTTCGGTGTCCTTCCGGCTCAGGCAATAGACGATCACCGCGTCGCCGCGGTGGCGCGAGAGCACCTCGAGCAGCTGGCGCCTGCCGTCGACGCGCGGCTCCACGCGGTACACGAGGTTCGGGCGGTCGAAGCTGCCGACGAGCACCAGCGGGTCGCGCAGCTCGAGCTGGGCCACGATGTCCTGGCGAACGCGCGGGGTGGCGGTCGCGGTGCAGGCGTGGAGGCTCACGCGGGGGAAGGCGGCGCGCAGGCGCGCGAGCTGGCGGTACTCCGGACGGAAGTCGTGGCCCCACTGGCTGATGCAGTGCGCCTCGTCGATGGCGATCGCCCGCACGCCCACCGAGCCGAGCCACGTGTCGAAGCCCGGGGCGAGGAGCCGTTCCGGGGAGACGAAGAGGAGCCGCACCTCGCCCGCGCGCACGGCGCGGCGCACGGCGTCGCGCTCGTCCGCGGCCATCCCGGAGTGGAGCGCGGCAGCCGGGTAGCCGTTCGTGCGCAGGCCGTCCACCTGGTCCTTCATCAGGGCGATGAGCGGGCTGACGCAGACGTCGATCCGCGCGTCGCCCTCGCGCGCCGCGGCAAGCGGCGGCACCTGGTAGCAGAGGCTCTTGCCTCCGCCGGTCGGCATCACGATCAGGCTGTCCCGCCCGGCGATCCCCGCGGCGATGGCCTCGGCCTGCAGCGGTCGCAGGGCGTCGAAGCCCCACACCCGGCGCACGTCCTCCATCACCAGCGGGTCGAGCGCGCCCGCGCCGGCCGCGGCCCCGGCCACGGCGACTGCCCCCGCCGCATCGCCCGCCAAGGCGATGCCGGGCGCATCCTGCGCGGGAGCCGGCGGGTCCATCCGCATGGCCGGAGTCTAGGGCGGGGTGGTTGAGGTTCCGGCTGCGTCGAAAAAACGCCGCATCGAA
>JBEITQ010000213.1:0-3425 GCA_040374835.1 Phycisphaeraceae bacterium
GATCCGGTACCCGAAGCCCGCCCCCTGCGAGAACGATGCGCCGACGGTGGGCTGGCCGTAGGCGCTCGGCGTTCGCCCGTCGGCGCGGTAGCGGTCGCCGCCCGAAAGGTCGAGCAGCAGCGCCGCGCCGCCCGGCCCGCCGCAGGCCTGCGAGAAGAGCTGCGAGACGTAGAGGTCGTTGCCCGCCAGGTCGCACACCGCGCCGATGCCGGCGATCGCCGCGCCGACGGTCCACGCGTCGCCGTCGTAGACGTCGTCGCCGGCGCGGTCGACCAGGATGCCGACGCCGAATGCCGCGGCGCCGAGCGCGTTGCGCCCGCCCTGGTAGCGGTCGTTGCCGGCGCGGTCGTCGATCACGCTGACCCCGAGTGCCGCACCGGCGGGACCGCCCACCGCGGGGCCCGTTCCCGCGACGGTCGCGTGCGCGTCGTCGCCGGCGAGGTCGATCACCAGGCGGCTGCCCACGGTCGAGGCCGCCCATTCGTAGCGGTCGTCGCCCGCGGGGTCGAGCACCGCGGCGATGCGTCCCATGTCGTAGCGGTTGGCGCCCGGGCCGCCGACCACCAGCCAGCCGAGCTCGTCCACGCGGTGCACGCCGAGCACGGTGCCGTCGACGGCGCCGGCGAGTTCCTCCGGAAGCGCCTCGGCGGGAAACGTCGACCAGTCGGCGGCGACGTCGAGGTCCTCGTCGAAGTGGCCGGCCGCGGCGACGAGCGCGGCACGGTCGAGGCGCGCCGCGGACTGGAGCGCGGCGGCGACCTCGGTCGGCACCTGCGCGTTGCGCGGGCCCGTGGAGCGCGTGGCGATCCCGAGCGTGCGGTCGACGGCCGCGGCACCGTCCGCCGGAAGTTCCGCCTGCGCCAGTGCCTCCCGGAGGCGCGCGGATGCGCCGTTGAGGAGGAAGTCGAGCGCGAAGATCGCCCGCTGCGGGTCGCTGGCCTTGACGGTGCTGCGCTCCTCGCGGACGGGGCTCTCCACGCCGTACGTGCGTGCGGCGTAGGCCGCCACCGCGCGGAACGGCCGCGACTCGGCGCCCATCGTGGCGTCGGTCACGCGCCGCGCGATCTCCGGCAGCGCGAAGGGCTGCAGGAACGCCAGGCGCACGGGAAGCGGCATGCCGCGCGAGGGAAACTGCGCGGGCGCGGTGGCCATCAGCGCCCACAGGCGCCTCAGGTCCTCGGGAATACCCGCCTCGAGCGCGGTGCTCCCCTCGGGCGTGGTCGGGTCGAGCGGCGACACCAGGGCAGGTGCCACCGCGCTGCCGCCCGGACCGGTGCAGCCGGCGACGAGGAGGATGCACGCGGCGACGGTTGCCATCGGCGAGGACCATACCCGGACCGGGATACGATGCTTCGATGCGCCGCCGCCACGCTCCCACCCATCCATACCAGGAGGACGAACGGGGCCCGCGCATCCAGAAGGTGCTCGCCGACGCCGGCGTCGGCTCGCGCCGCGCGTGCGAGGAGGCGGTCGAGGAAGGCCGCGTGACGGTGAACGGCCACCGCATCGACGGGCTGCCCGCGTGGGTGAATCCCGAGGAGGACGACATCCGCGTCGACGGCCGGCGCATCCGCGCCGCGGGGCGTGCGGTGTACGTCATGCTCTTCAAGCCCAAGGGCGTGGTGAGCACCAACAGCGACCCGGAGGGCCGGCCGCGCGCGATCGACCTCGTCGAGCATCCGTCGAAGGCGCGTCTCTACCCGGTGGGGCGGCTCGACCTCGACAGCTCGGGACTGCTGCTCCTGACCAACGACGGCCCGCTCGCCAACCGCCTGGCGCACCCGCGCTTCGAGATGCACAAGGGCTACGAGGTGACCGTCGGCGGCCGGGTGGCCGACGAGGAGATCGGGCGCCTCGAGCGCGGCATCTTCCTGCCCGGCCGCGACGAGCGCGCGGGTGCGCGCACGGCGCGGTCGCAGCTGAAGATCCTCAAGCGCGACGCCACGCGCACGCTCCTCTACATGGAGCTGCGCGAGGGGCGCAACCGGCAGATCCGCCGCATGCTTGCCACGCTCGGCCACCCGGTGAAGAAGCTGCGCCGCGTGCGCATGGGCCCGCTGCAGCTGAAGGGCCTGCAGGCCGGGCAGTGGCGCGAGCTCACGGCGCGCGAGCTGTCCACCCTGCGCGAGGCGGCCTTCGCCACGCCCCAGGAACGTGCGCGCCCGAAGCGTCGCGCCGTACGATGAGCCGGCCATGCCCCAGTACGAGTACGCCAACGACGTCGACGACGAGGTGATCGTCCTGCTGCGCCCGATGCGGGACGCCGACGCGCCGGTGGAGGATCCCTCCGGCCGTGGCCGCGTGTTCCGCCGGCGCCACAGCGTCTTCGGCGTCGCCGGTTCGCCGGTCGGAGCCGCCCACGTGCACTCCGGTCCCTGCTGCCCCTGCGGCAAGCCGAAGGACCGCTGCGGTGGGGGCTGAGCGGCGCGTTCCCCCGCCGGTGCTGCACGGGGTGGACTTCTCCGGCGCCGACGGCGGCGGGGTGGCGAAGATCCGCGCCGTCTGGCGTGACCCGTCCGACCGCACGGCGCCCGTGCGCTCGCACGGACGCCTCGACCGCCGCGGCCTGGTGCGCGCGGTGCTTGCCTCCCGCGACGACGGCCGGCGGCACCTGTGGCGCGTCGACGCCCCGATGTCGGTGCCGCTCGAGGTCGCGGCCGCCTTCGACGTCCCCGCCGACTGGGCATCGATCGCCGGCTGGATGCAGTCGCTCGGCTCGCCGCGCCACTGGCGGAGCACCGTGCGCGACCGCACGCGCCGCGAGCCGCGCCGCGCCTGCGACCGGGAGCTCTCCACCCCGATGTCGCCGCTGAACCTGCGTGTCTTCAAGCAGACGTGGACGTTCGCGTGCGAGGTGCTGCTGCCGCTGGCCGCCGAGGGCGTGCGCATCGAGCCGTGCGCGGGCGATCCTGCGTCCGCGGTGCGCATCGCCGAAGGCTGCCCGTCGACGGTGCTGCACCTGAACGGGTGGCCGCGCCGCGGCTACAAGGGAGCCGGCGAGCCGCCGCGCCAGGTGCGCGCGGGGATCGTGGCGAACCTGCGATCGGCCGGCATCGTGATCCCCGATGCGCTCGCCGACGAGGCGGTGCGCGACGAGGAAGGCGACCTGGTGGATGCGCTGCTGCTGGTGACCGATCCGGTGAGCTCGGCGCCGCCGGCGGTCGCGCAGGCGGAGGGCTGGGTGTACTGATGACGTCCGCCGCGCCCTCGGCCGCCGCATGGGGGGAGGAGCGGGGCCGGGTGGGCCGGTACGCCCTGGTGTCGGTGCTCGGGGAGGGGGGGTTCGGCACGGTGTGGCTTGCCTCGCAGGAGGAGCCGGTGCGCCGCCTGGTGGCGCTGAAGCTTCTCCGGCGCGACCCGTCGTCGTCGGTGGTGATGGCGCGCTTCCGCGCCGAGCGCCAGGCGCTGGCGCGGATGGACCACCC
>JBEITQ010000131.1:0-5927 GCA_040374835.1 Phycisphaeraceae bacterium
GTCCTCGTCGACCTGCGCGGCCATGGCGACGCCGAGGGCCCGAGCACCCTCGGACGGCGCGAGCACGTCGACCTCGAGGCCGTCGTTGCCGAGGCGGAAGGCCGCCGCCCGGGCGCGCCGGTCGAGCTGGTCGGGCATTCGCTCGGGGCGGTGGTGGCCATCCGCACCGCCGCGCGACGCGCCGCCGCCGGCGCGCCGCTCGCCGCGGTCCACGCCTTCGGTCCCTACGAACGCACGCGCACGCCGCTCGAGGCCCGGCTGCGGGCGCGCGGGCTGCCGGCGCGACCGGCATCGGACCTGGTGCTGGCGCTCGCCGCGCGTCGATGGGGTGCCGAGGAAGCCACGTCGGGCGCCGCCGCCGCCCTCGGCTCGACCCGGCTCGAGGCATGGGCCGACGCGCTCGACGACGTCTCGCCCGTCGTCGACGCCCACGCCATCTCCGCACGCTCCCCGGGCGCCGCCGTCACGGTCACGGAGGGCGTCGCCCACGGCGACCTCGGCGTTCCCGAGGCCGCCGCGGGCCGGACGGTCACTTCTTCTGGGCGTCCTTCGCCGGCGCCGCGGCCGGCGCCGCCGACGGCTGCATGAGGGCCGCGCGGGTCACGAAGCCGCGCGCGTCCGCGCGCATGCTCCATGCCATCGGCCCCATGTGCCGCGCCACCGTCGCGCCGTCGATCTTCTTGAGGATCTCGTCGGACTCCTCCGGCAGCCTGTAGCCGAGGCGCTTGGCGTAGCTCGAGTCGTCGGCGCGGCCCACCACGTTGTCCAGGCGCGAGTCGTCCTCGCCGAACTGCTCGAGGAGCTGGCGCTCCAGCTCCCAGCGCGCGGCGGTGTCGATGAATCCCCACGCGATGACCGGGTCGCCGCCGACGGCGAGCGCCGCGGCCTTGTACGCCGGCGAGTCCGCCACGCTCGGCAGGTCCTTCTGGCCGATCGCGCGCATCGACTGCTCGACGAGCTTGGAGTCGCCGGTGGCCATCCAGCCGTTCGAGATGCCGACCGCGAACGGCATGAACTCCGAGCCGAAGATCGTGTTGCCGTCGAAGTCGCGGGGCTCGAGGCCCATCGACCCGCCCATCTGCTCGATGAACTCGTACACGGACTTCGGGTTCGAGCAGCTCACGAGCGTCGAGCTGACGCGGCTCTCCGGCGTGAGCGGCTGGCGCACCGTCTCGAAGGTCCACACGCCGGGGCCGAGCGCCTCCAGGCCCTTGGTCATCATGGGCCCGAGCTCGAGCAGCATGGCGTCGATCTGGTCGGCCTGGTCCTGCGGCAGGCTCGCCATCGCGGTGTTGATCACCTCCATCACCTTGGCGAAGCGCACGTTGATGCGCCCCATGCCCACGGCATCGGGGCCGATCATCGGCGGCGGCGCCTCGATCGGCGCGCCGGGCCCGAGGAGCGACCACGCGCCCACCTTGTCGCCGGGGACGTAGATGCCGGAGGACAGCTCGACCTGCCCGCGCGGGGTGTCGACGCCGATGCCGATCGTCCACGCCTGCACGTCGCCGAAGAGCGGCTGCAGCACCGGGGTCAGGAGCGCGAGCATGCCCGCACCCTCGCCCGCGAACGTCTTCTGCATCGGGCCGGTGAGGATCGCCACCGAGATGTCCGTCTCGCCGAGCTGCTCCATCGCGCCGCGGAAGTCCGCCTGGTCGGGCAGCTTCGCGGTGCGCTTGCCGTCGATCGCCTCGAGGGCGTCCTCGAGCCCGCCGAGGTCGGAGGCCGCGATGAACCGCGACCCGTCGCGGCAGAAGTAGATCCGCTCGAACGGTCGGTTCATGGAGAGGTCGACCTGGAGGTCCATCCCGCCCGGCTGGGCCGCCGGCTTGGGCGGCTCGGGCAGCCGGATGACGCGGACCTCGCGGCCGGCCACGTCCTCCTTCTCGACCGTCACCTTGTCCTTGCGGACCGACTCCTCGATGTAGGCGTCGAAGATCTTCGCCATGCCGTCCGCCCCGGCGCCCCAGTCGCCGTAGAAGAGCGAGTGCGATTCCTCGGCGTCGAGCTCCTCGTCGTGCACGGTGAAGAGCGCCACGCCGAAGGCCGCGGGCCAGGAGAACGAGCCCTCGGGCACGCCCATCTCCGCCAGGCGCTTCGACATCGCCTCCTGCGCGCCGCCGTCCTCGCCGAGGAGCTTGCGCATCTGCTCGCCGGTGACGAAGGCGTGGAGGGGCGTGGACTCCCACTTGGAGACGGTCTTCGCGAAGTCGTCGGCGGAGACCATCACGTAGGTGGTGTCCGGGGCGATGCGGCGCATCGCGACGGGGCCGTCGGCCGCATGCGCGGCGGAGGCGAGGACGGCGACGACGGCGGCGGAGAGGGTGCGCACGGTGCTCATGGGTCGGTGCCTCACTTGGCGGCGGGCTCGGGGGCGGACGAGCCGTCGGCGAGCTCGCCGGGCGCGCCGGGCGCGGGGCGCGGCGGGGCCGGGTGGTAGAAGTGCCCGGAGTTCGGGTTGTTCTTGTTGAAGGCGTACGCCTCGCGGTGGCGCACGAAGTCCTTGACGAAGCGCGCGGGGATGGCGAAGCCCACGTTCTCGCCGAGGGCGATCTTCATGTTGGTGATGCCCACCACCTCGCCGCGCATGTTGAAGAGCGGGCCGCCGGAGTTGCCGGGGTTGATCGGCGTGTCGGTCTGGATGTAGGCGCGTCCGTCGAGCTGCATGGCCGGGACGCTGACCACGCCCTCGGTGAGGGTGCGCTCGAGGCCGAGGGGGTTGCCGATCGCGAAGACGCGCTGCCCGGCCTCCACCTGGTCGTCCATCTCCATGGGCGCCACCTGGAACGGCTTGCCGTCCGGGTGCTTGATGCGGATCAGCGCCAGGTCGAGGGAGTTGCTCACCGCCTCGATCTCGACGTCGTCGATCTCGACGCGCTTGAGGGACCCGTCCGCCTGGCGGAACCAGACGGTCGCACGCAGCGACTGCTCGCCCTGGATGACGTGGGCGTTGGTGATCGCATGCCCGTCCGGGCTGATGATGACGCCCGAGCCGAGGCCGCCCGGGGAGCTCACCTTGATGACGGCGGGCCCGAGCGACTTCGCGAGCTCCTTGGGCGGCAGCGTCGGCAGGTCCTTGGCGGTCGAGAAGAGCCGGGAGTCGTCGGCCGTCAGCGCCGAGCCCGCGTCCTGGCGCTCCACCGAGTCGACCTGCTCCATGCTGATCTCCAGCACGTCGGCGCCGATGTCGATCCACAGCGCGCGGTCGGTCTGCTTCAGGATGGTGCCGCTGATCGCGGCGCCGCTGCGCAGCTTCACCGTGTCGGCGGAGGCGGTCGCGGCGAGGATGAGGGCGAACGCGGTGGCGGTCCGGGTGATGCGCATCGGGATGGGGCCTCGGGAGGGAGTGACCTTACCATACGCCGCCCGCGCACCCGTGCGCGCCGAACCACGCAAGGATCCCATGCGCCACGCCATCGCACTCACGCTCGCCGCCCTTCCCTGCGCCGCCGCCGGCGCCGACGACCTCGCGCGCCACTACGGCTTCCGGCCGCTGGAGGTCCTGAAGATCGATCCGAAGGCGGGACCGTTCGTCGTGCAGGACATGGACGGCGACGGGCTCGGCGACCTCGTGGTGGTCGACAACTTCAAGAACCGCATCGACATCCACTTCCAGCGCAAGGGCGCGAAGCCGACCGACGAGGTGCCGGCGCCGAAGGGCGTGAACGAGTTCCCCGAGCACTGGCGCTACCGGCGCGAGAGCGTCACCGTCGACCGCGGCGTCGAGGCCGTGGTGCCCGTGGACTGGGACAAGGACGGCATGATGGACATGGTCTACGCCGGCAACAGCCCGCCGGGCGTGGTGTTCGTGCGCCAGGTGTCGCCCGGCACGTTCAAGGTGCAGCGCAAGCAGGCGGTGCGCAACCTCTCCTCGAGCCGCGACGCGCTCGCGGTGACCGACGTGGTCGGCGACGCGCGCCCCGAGCTCGTGAGCGTGGTGGACGGCAAGATCACGCTGTGGACGCTCGACAAGGACATGACGGGGGCGCCGATCGAGCTGAGCGCGGGCGGCGGACGCGTGGTCGCCGTGATCCTCGAGGACTTCGACGGCAACGGCACCACCGACGTCGTGGGCGTGGTGCCAGAGGACTCCGCGCCGGTGCGCGCATGGTTCACCGAGCGCCAGGGCGACCGGCTGCAGGTCGGCCCGCAGGTTCGCTTCGAGATGCCGCCGGTGCGCGAAGTGGCGGCGGTGCGGCTGCCCGGGCAGGAGGCCGCGCTCCTCGGCGTGATCGAGCGCCCCACGAAGCGCGTGGCGTTCCACCGCGTGGGCCGCGGCACCATCGAGGGCGCCGGGACGCGCGACTCGAGCCTGGTGACGTGGAGCTTCGAGGACCCGCAGAACCGCAAGCGCCGCACCGTGGTGGCCGACGTCAACGCCGACGGGCTTGCGGACGTCCTGGCCACCAACCCGCTCGCGAACGCGATCATGTCGTACCGGCAGGAGAAGTCGAAGGGCCTGGGCGCGCCGCTCGCGAGCCCGTCGTTCGCCGACCTCGACTCGGTCGAGGTGGCGCCCACGAAGGACGGCGCGATCGTCTTCGCGCTCTCCGAGAAGGAGGGCGTGGTGGGCCGCAGCAACGCGTCGAAGGACGGCGCGATCGGCTTCCCGCAGGCGGTGCAGCTCGGGGCCGGCCGCGTGCCGGTGGCGATCAACCTGGTGAGCCTCGACGGCGAGCGGCACCTCGCCGTGGTCGCCAAGGAGGCGAGCGGCAAGGGCTTCGCGGTCGAGCTGGTGCCGGTCGACCGCGAGGAGGACGCCGCCAAGCGGACCGTGGTGCCGCTGGGCGCGCAGAGCCGGTCGCCGAACGCGGTGGCGTCGATCGACGCCGACCAGGACGGGCTGACCGACCTCCTCGTCTTCACCCCCGAGAAGCCGATGATCATGCTGCACGCGCAGCCCAAGGTCGCCGACGCGCCCGCGGACGCGGCGCCCTTCAAGGTCCTCGAGTCGAAGGACATGGGCCAGTTCGGGCTGGTGCAGGCGGCCACGGGCGACAACTCGGCGGTCGCGGACGTGGACGGCAACGGGAAGGGCGAGCTGCTCGTCGCCGACCGAAACTACGTCCGCGCCCTGCGCTACGAGCCGAAGCCCGCCGGCGGCGCGAGCCCCGGATGGCAGGTGGTGACGCAGATGAATGCCCGCAACACCGACGCGAAGCTGGTCACGCTGACGGCGCTCGGCGACCGGATCGTCGCCGGCGACCGCGAGGGGGCGCGCGCCATCGTGTTCGGGAAGGACAAGGCGGGCGCCTGGGAGCAGTCGGAGGTGATCGAGATCCCCGGCTTCAAGTTCTCGCAGCTGGTGGCCGGGAAGTTCGCCGGCGACGGCAACGACGGGCTGCTCGCCGTGGGCGACGACAGCTTCGCGCTGGTTCGCCTGGGCGGCGAGCGCATCGTGCTCGACACCGTGGGCACGTGGACGAGCGACGACCCCCGCCAGGTGCCGCATGAGCTGGTGCCCGGCGACGTGAACGGCGACGGCTACATGGACGTCACCGTCCTCGACGGCGGCGAGCAGATGGCCGAGATCCTCACCTTCAGCCAGGCGGAGCGCCTGCTCCGCGCCCTGGGCTTCAAGGTGTTCGAGACCCGGATGTTCTCCGGCGGCGAGCGCCGCGAGTTCGAGCCGAGCATGGGCCAGGTGGTGGACGTGACCGGCGACGGCCTGGCCGACCTCGTGCTCCTCGCCCACGACCGCATCCTGGTCTACCCGCAGTCGCCGGGCGGCGAGGCGCCCGCCGCCCCCGCGGCCGCGCCGAAGGGCTGACCCCGTGGCACGCAGCGACTCCGAACGCACGACGAAGCTCCTGGAGGTCTCCCGTCGCCTCTCTCGCACGGGCGACCTGCAGTCGATCCTGGGGCTCGTGATCGACGCGCTGCGCGACCTGCTCGACGCCGACCGCGCCACGGTCTTCGAGTTCGAC